>NZ_KV814864.1:0-15738 GCF_001814135.1 Neisseria sp. HMSC067H09
TTACGTGCGGTTTGCTACGTTCAAATTTTTCCTTAGCCATGAGCTAATTCCTTTACATTAAAGATCGATTAAAGAACAGAGGTCGTCTGAAAAATCATTTCAGCCTTTCAGACGACCTATTTGCCTGATTAGCCTTTACGGGCTTCAGTTACAGCAGCAGCTATGTGGGCAGGAGCTTCAGAATATTTCTTGAACTCCATAGAGTAAGTAGCGCGGCCTTGGGTTGCAGAACGCAGGTCGGTAGAATAACCGAACATTTCTGCCAGAGGTACTTCGGCACGGACTTTTTTACCTCCGATACCGTCATCATCCATACCCAATACGACGCCGCGACGACGGTTCAAGTCGCCCATTACGTCACCCATGTATTCTTCAGGGGTTTCCACTTCAACTGCCATGATTGGCTCAAGCAGAGCAGGATTGGCTTTACGCATACCTTCTTTGAAGGCTTGGGAAGCAGCCAATTCGAAGGCCAGTTGAGAGGAGTCGACGTCGTGTGAAGAACCGAAGATCAAACGTACGCGTACGTCAACTACTGGGTAACCTGCAACAATACCGTTAGGCAGGGTATCGCGGATACCTTTATCGACAGACGGAATGAATTCGCGAGGAATCACACCACCTTTAATTTCGTCGATAAATTCGTAGCCTGCACCACCCGGCTCCATAGGTTCCATTTTGATCACAACGTGACCGTATTGACCTTTACCACCGGATTGTTTGGCGTGTTTGTATTCGGCTTCGACTTCTTTGCGGATGGTTTCGCGGTAAGCCACTTGAGGCGCACCGATATTCGCTTCCACGCCGAATTCGCGTTTCATACGGTCAACAATAATTTCCAAGTGCAGCTCACCCATACCGGAAATAATGGTTTGACCGGATTCCTCGTCTGTACGGACACGGAAAGAAGGGTCTTCCTTAGCCAGACGGTTCAGGGCGATACCCATTTTCTCTTGGTCGGCTTTGGTTTTCGGCTCAACGGCAATATGGATTACCGGCTCAGGGAATTCCATACGTTCCAAGATGATCGGCGCGCTTTCTGCACACAAGGTTTCACCGGTAGTAACGTCTTTCAGACCGATAGCGGCTGCGATGTCGCCAGCACGTACTTCCTCGATTTCAGTACGGTCTGCAGCAGTCATTTGTACCAAACGACCGATACGTTCACGAGTGCCTTTTACAGAGTTCAATACGGTATCACCGGATTTCACGACACCGGAGTAAACGCGGATGAAAGTCAGCTGACCAACGTATTTGTCGTTCAACATTTTGAACGCTAATGCAGAGAATTTCTCTTCATCGCTGGCTTGGCGGCTGTCGGCTTCTTCAGTGTTAGGGTTAACACCTTGAACCGGAGGAATATCGGTAGGAGCAGGCAGCAATTCTACAACTGCGTCCAACATCCGTTGAACACCTTTGTTTTTAAATGCGGAACCACACAACATCGGCTGAATTTCGCCTGCCAAAGTACGTTGACGCAATGCGCCTACGATTTCTTCCTCGGTCAGCTCGTCGCCGCCCAAGTATTTATCCATCAATTCTTCGCTGGCTTCAGCTGCGGCTTCAATCATGTTTTGACGCCATTCTTCAGCAGTTTCAACCAATTCAGCGGGAATGTCGCCATAGGTAAAGGTTGTACCTTTATCGGCTTCATTCCAGATGATAGATTTCATTTTCAGCAGGTCAACAACACCGGTGAAACTGTCTTCTGCACCTACCGGAATGACGATAGGAACTGGGTTTGCGCGCAAACGGGTTTTCATTTGCTCGACAACGCGGAAGAAGTTGGCACCTTGACGGTCCATTTTATTTACAAACGCCAAGCGTGGCACTTGGTATTTGTTGGCTTGACGCCATACGGTTTCAGATTGAGGTTGAACACCACCCACCGCGCAGTAAACCATTACCGCACCATCCAATACACGCATAGAACGCTCTACCTCTACGGTAAAGTCAACGTGTCCCGGGGTGTCAATAATGTTGAAGCGGTGTTCGGGGAATTGTTTCGCCATACCTGACCAGTAGGAAGTAACGGCAGCAGAGGTAATGGTAATACCACGTTCTTGCTCTTGTTCCATGTAGTCGGTAGTAGCCGCGCCATCATGTACCTCGCCCAATTTGTGGGTCAAACCGGTATAGAACAAAATACGTTCTGTAGTCGTGGTTTTACCCGCGTCAATATGGGCGGAAATACCGATGTTGCGGTACAGGCTGATCGGGGTCTTACGAGCCATTTTATTAGCCTTTCAAAATTAGAAACGGAAGTGAGAGAATGCTTTGTTGGCTTCAGCCATGCGATGTACTTCTTCACGTTTTTTCAACGCACCGCCGCGGCCTTCGGACGCATCAATCAACTCGCCTGCCAAACGCAGGTCCATGGATTTCTCACCACGTTTGCGGGCCGCATCGCGAACCCAGCGCATTGCAAGAGCCAGACGGCGTGAAGGACGAACCTCAACAGGAACTTGGTAGTTTGCACCACCTACACGGCGGCTTTTCACTTCCACGATAGGTTTGGCGTTTGCAATGGCTTCGTTGAATACTTCGATTGCTGCTTTGCCGGTTTTTTTCTCGATTTGCTCCAATGCACCGTAAACGATACGCTCGGCAACAGATTTTTTACCGTCAATCATCAATACGTTCATGAATTTAGTCAGCTCGACGCTGCCGAATTTAGGATCAGGCAATACATCGCGCTTGGGGACTTCTCTACGTCTTGGCATTTTAATTTCCTTTAATCTATTCAGTCGGGTCAATTCCCATGAATACCCAATAGAGTATTCACTTACTCGGCCGTTGTTCAGCTTAGGCGGCCGACGTGCCTATTTAAGTCCCTGTAATTATTTAGGACGCTTAGCACCGTATTTAGAACGGGCTTGCTTACGGTCTTTAACACCTGCAGTATCCAAGGAACCACGTACAGTGTGGTAACGTACACCCGGCAAGTCTTTTACACGACCGCCGCGAATCAGTACGACGCTGTGCTCTTGCAGGTTGTGGCCTTCACCACCGATGTATGAAATGACTTCAAAACCGTTGGTCAGGCGAACTTTACATACTTTACGCAATGCAGAGTTAGGTTTTTTAGGGGTAGTCGTGTATACACGGGTGCATACGCCGCGTTTTTGCGGGCAAGCTTCCAGTGCAGGCACTTTGTTTACGTACACGGGCTTTTGACGGCCTTTGCGTACCAATTGGTTAATAGTTGGCATATTTTCTCGTCCTGTTGAGTTAAATACTTGCCGACACCATGTCGGCAAGAGTGGAATTATATTTTTATTGCAAGAGTTTAGTCAAGCAAACGGTAGAGAAAAGTTGGTATTTTGTATTAACTAAGAACTATTTAGCAACTGAGGTCGTCTGAAATGGATAAAGAGTTCTCAAACTCTGCACTCCCTATTTCAGACGATCTTTATCAAAAATAAGTCAATTCGCAACTCCATTAGAGCCACCCTTCCTACCGTACTTTTCACAACGGCATTGATAATCCACACAGGTCGTCTGAAAAAGAAAACCGCAAGTGATATTGCCTTGCGGTTTTCTTTTAAACAAACATCCTACGGATTATTCATCTGTTGCTTCGATTTCGGAAGCTTCTTGCTCTGCTTCCTGCCATTGCTGGCGGCGGCTGCGGTGGTAGGTCAAACCGGTACCGGCAGGAATCAGACGACCTACGATTACGTTCTCTTTCAGACCGCGTAACTCGTCTTGTTTGCCCATAATGGCGGCTTCGGTCAGAACGCGGGTCGTTTCTTGGAACGATGCGGCAGAAATGAAGCTGTCGGTTGACAAAGAGGCTTTGGTAATACCCAACAATACGTTTTCGTAACGTGCCGGTTCTTTGCCTTCTTCCAAAGCTTTTTCATTGGCTGTCATGACATCGCCGCGTTCGACTTGCTCACCGGTAATGAATTCGGTTTCACCTGAATCGACAATATTCACACGGCGCAGCATCTGACGGATAATGACTTCGATGTGTTTATCGGAAATCTTCACACCTTGCAGACGGTAAACCTCTTGCACTTCTTGAACGATATAACGTGCCAGTGCTTCGATACCTTGCAAACGCAGAATATCATGCGGATCAACCGCTCCATCTACGATGGTTTCACCGCGGTTTACCACTTGACCGTCGTGCACCAGAATTTGTTTCTCTTTGGAAATCAAAGTCTCGTATGCTACGCCGTCTACATCAGTGATAATCAGACGCTGTTTGCCTTTGGTCTCTTTACCGAATGAAACGGTACCAGTGATTTCTGCCAACATACCTGCATCTTTCGGCACGCGTGCTTC
This sequence comes from Neisseria sp. HMSC067H09, assembly GCF_001814135.1. Taxonomy (NCBI): domain Bacteria; kingdom Pseudomonadati; phylum Pseudomonadota; class Betaproteobacteria; order Neisseriales; family Neisseriaceae; genus Neisseria; species Neisseria sp. HMSC067H09. The sequence continues at coordinate 4,294 of NZ_KV814864.1, forward strand.
AAACAACTCGGCAACGCGCGGCAGACCACCGGTAATGTCGCGGGTTTTGGAAGAGGCTTGTGGGATACGCGCCAATACGTCGCCTTTACCAACTTCCTGACCTTCGCGCACAGTAATCACTGCACCCACAGGGAATGCCATAGATACCGGAGTAGAGGTACCCGGAATGCAGATTTCCAGACCGTTTTCATCCAACAGTTTTACAGTAGGACGCAGCAGTTTGGATGCACTGCCGGAGCGGCGTTTGCCGTCAATAACCACCAAAGTGGACAAACCGGTTACATCGTCAGTTTGTTTGGCAACGGTTACACCCTCTTCAACATTTTCGAATTTCACCCAACCTGCGTGTTCGGTAATCATCGGACGGGTATGCGGATCCCAGGTTGCCAACGTTTGACCGGCTTTGATGGCTTCACCGTCTTGAACCATCAAGATAGCACCGTAAGGCACTTTGTGGCGCTCACGTTCACGGCCGATGTCATCATGGATAACGACTTCGCAAGAGCGACCGATGACAACCAATTCGCCTTTATTGTTGGCAACATAACGCATTTGGCTGCTGAATCGTGCCGTACCGTTGGATTTGGCTTCAACTTGGCTGGCTGCTGCCGCACGGGATGCCGCACCACCGATGTGGAACGTACGCATGGTCAGCTGGGTACCCGGTTCACCGATAGACTGAGCGGCAATCACGCCGACTGCCTCACCGGCATTAACCAGTTTGCCGCGTGCCAAGTCGCGACCGTAACAGTGCGCACACAAGCCATGGCGGGTTTTACAAGTAATCGGGGTACGGACTTTGACTTCATCGACACCGGATTGGTCAATCATATCCACCAGTTTTTCAGTCAACAACGTACCGGCTTCAACCAAGGTTTCGCCACTTGACGGATCGACAACGTCAGACGCGGTAACACGACCCAAAATACGATCGCGCAATGCTTCAATCACATCACCGCCTTGTACGACTGCCTTCATGACAAAGCCGTCTGAAGTACCACAATCGTCTTCAACAACGACCAAGTCTTGAGTTACGTCTACCAGACGACGGGTCAGGTAACCGGAGTTCGCGGTTTTCAATGCGGTATCCGCCAAACCCTTACGTGCACCGTGGGTCGCAATAAAGTATTGCAATACGGTCAGACCTTCGCGGAAGTTTGAGGTAATCGGCGTTTCAATAATCGAGCCGTCAGGTTTAGCCATCAAACCACGCATACCGGACAACTGTTTAATCTGAGCCGCAGAACCACGGGCACCGGAGTCCGCCATCATATAGATGGAGTTGAATGACTCTTGATCGACTTCGTTGCCATCCCGATCAATAACTTTTTGTTTGGACAAGTTATCCATCATCGCTTTAGCGATTTTATCGCCGGCACGACCCCAAATATCCACCACTTTGTTGTAGCGTTCGCCATTGGTTACCAAACCTTGACGGTATTGGTCTTCGATTTCTTTAACCTCGGCATTGGCTTCAGCCAACAAGGCTGCTTTTTCTTTCGGAATTTCCATGTCGTCAACAGCAATGGAAATACCGCCTTTGGCTGCAAATCCGAAACCGGTATACATCAAGTGGTCGGCGAAAATAACCGTATCGCGCAAGCCGCACAGACGGAACGATGCATTAATCAGCTTGGAAATTTCTTTTTTCTTCAGCGCTTTGTTGATGTATTCGAACGGCAGGCCTTTAGGCAGGATTTCGCTCAACAATGCACGACCGACAGTCGTTTCGTAACGGGTAACGACTGGTTCGAATTCGCCGGCTTCGTTTTTCACCCATTCGCGCAGACGTACGGTGATTTTCGTACCCAGCTCAACCTGTTTGGTATGGTATGCACGATGCACTTCTTTCACATCAGCAAACAGACTGCCCTCACCTTTGGCATTGATGCGGTCGCGGGTCATGTAGTACAGACCCAATACGATGTCTTGGGAAGGTACGATAATAGGTTCGCCGTTGGCAGGAGACAATACGTTGTTTGAAGCCAGCATCAGGGTGCGCGCTTCCATTTGCGCTTCCAAGCTCAATGGAACGTGTACCGCCATTTGGTCACCGTCAAAGTCGGCGTTAAACGCGGCACATACCAACGGATGCAGCTGAATGGCTTTACCTTCAATCAGGATGGGTTCAAACGCTTGAATACCCAAACGGTGCAGGGTTGGCGCACGGTTCAGCATAATCGGATGTTCGCGGATGACTTCTTCCAAGATGTCCCATACTTCCGGTACTTCTTGTTCTACCAATTTTTTCGCTGCTTTAACGGTAGAGGCCAGACCTTGTTTTTCCAGTTTATGGAAAATGAACGGTTTGAACAGTTCCAAAGCCATTTTTTTCGGCAAACCACATTGGTGCAGACGCAGGTATGGACCTACGGTAATCACGGAACGACCGGAATAGTCCACACGTTTACCCAGCAGGTTTTGACGGAAACGACCGCCCTTACCTTTAATCATGTCTGCCAACGATTTCAGCGGACGTTTGTTAGCACCGGTCATGGCTTTACCGCGACGGCCGTTATCCAACAGCGAGTCAACCGCTTCTTGCAACATACGTTTTTCGTTGCGAACAATGATGTCAGGAGCGTGCAGTTCCAGCAGGCGTTTCAGACGGTTGTTACGGTTGATGACGCGACGATATAAATCGTTCAAATCGGAAGTGGCGAAACGACCGCCATCCAACGGAACCAGAGGACGCAAATCAGGCGGCAATACCGGCAGCACGTCCATAATCATCCACTCCAGTTTCATACCGGAACGATGGAAGGCTTCCAATACTTTCAAGCGTTTGGCGATTTTTTTAATTTTGGTATCAGAACCGGTCGACTCAAGCTCTTGGCGCAGGATTTCGATTTCGCCTGCTACATCCAAGGTGCGCAACAATTCGCGGATACCTTCTGCACCCATTTTGGCATCGAAATCGTCGCCGTATTCGTCCAGTTTGTTGTAGTAGTCGTCTTCAGTCAGCAATTGACGGCGTTGCAGAGGGGTCATGCCGGGGTCGGTCACAACAAATGCTTCAAAGTACAATACGCGCTCGATGTCGCGCAAAGTCATGTCCAACACCATACCCAAACGAGAAGGCAGGGATTTCAAGAACCAAATGTGTGCCACAGGTGCGGCCAATTCAATATGACCCATGCGTTCGCGGCGTACTTTGGACAAAGTCACTTCCACGCCACATTTTTCACAGGTTACACCTTTAAATTTCAAGCGTTTATATTTTCCGCACAAGCATTCGTAGTCTTTGACCGGACCAAAGATTTTGGCGCAGAACAGACCGTCACGCTCAGGCTTGAACGTACGATAGTTGATGGTTTCAGGCTTTTTAACTTCGCCGTAAGACCATGAACGGATGGTTTCAGGAGAAGCAATGCCGATTTTGATGGCATCAAACTCTTCTTCCATGCCGGCAGTTTGCAACGGATTAAATAAGTTCAACAAATTCATTTTTGCTCCTTGAAGGAAGTATTTTTACCGCATGGCGGATTTTCGATATTGAAAACGGTACGTTGCGGTTTCAGACGACCTGATATTTCCAGATTTCGATTCATTCATTCTTATTCTGCAACCGCTTTTTCAGACGACCTAGAGAGGTCGTCTGAAAACTTCTGTTTAGTAACGTTCCAAATCGATATCCAAGCCCAGTGAGCGAATCTCTTTAACCAATACGTTGAAGGACTCAGGCATACCGGCATCGATTTTGTGTTCGCCTTTGACAATGTTCTCGTACATTTTGGTACGGCCTGTTACGTCGTCGGACTTCACGGTCAACATCTCTTGCAGTGTGTAGGCTGCGCCGTATGCTTCCAGCGCCCAAACCTCCATCTCACCGAAACGTTGGCCACCGAACTGAGCTTTACCGCCCAGAGGCTGCTGAGTAACCAGACTGTACGGACCGGTAGAACGCGCGTGCATTTTTTCGTCAACCAAGTGGTGCAGTTTCAGATAGTGCATCACACCTACTGTTACCTTGCGGTCAAACGGTTCGCCAGAGCGTCCGTCATACAGTGTGATTTGGGTTTTGCTGTCGTTAAAGCCCAGTTTTTCGACTTCAGGATCATCGCTCGGATAAGCCAAATTCAGCATTTCGCGGATTTCAGATTCTTTCGCACCATCAAATACCGGCGATGCGAAAGACGCACCTTTACGCAGATTGGAAGCCAGTTCGATGATTTCTTCATCAGTCAGGGCATCCAAATCTTCTTTCTTACCGCTGCCGTTGTAGAGTTTGTTCAAGAACTCGCGCAGCTCGCTGGCTTTGCGTTGCTCTTTCAGCATACGGTCGATACGCTCGCCGATACCTTTTGCCGCCCAACCCAAGTGAACTTCCAAAATCTGACCGATGTTCATACGGGAAGGTACGCCCAACGGGTTCAGTACGATGTCCACAGGACGACCGTCCGCCATGTAAGGCATGTCTTCCACCGGCAGAATGCGTGATACCACACCTTTGTTACCGTGGCGGCCCGCCATTTTGTCACCGGCTTGCAGACGGCGTTTGATGGCGATAAAGACTTTCACCATTTTTTGTACGCCAGGCTGCAATTCGTCGCCTTGGGTCAGTTTTTTCTTCTTGATTTCGTACAATTCGTCCGCTTCTTCGCGTTTTTGTTGCAGACTCAATTTAATCAGTTCTAATTGTTTGGCCAAATCTTCATCAGCCAAACGGATATCGAACCAATCGTGTTTGCTAGGCAAACCCGCCAGATATTCGGTAGTGATTTCACTGCCTTTAGCCAGCTTCATCGGACCGCCGTTGGCTTTTTGGCCGACGATCATACGCTCAATACGGTCGAATGCGTCGTTATCAAAAATACGCAACTGGTCGCCCAAGTCTTGACGGTAACGTTTCAGCTCGGAATCGATAATAGATTGAGCACGTTTGTCACGTTGGATACCTTCGCGGGTAAAGACTTGAACGTCGATAACCGTACCGCTCATACCGGTAGGCATACGCAAAGAGGTGTCTTTTACGTCGGATGCTTTTTCGCCGAAGATGGCGCGCAACAGTTTTTCTTCCGGAGTCAGTTGGGTTTCGCCTTTAGGCGTTACTTTACCAACCAACACATCGCCTGCTTCCACTTCTGCACCGATGTAAACGATACCGGATTCATCCAAACGGTTTTGCATACGCTCGGACAAGTTCGGAATATCGCGGGTGATATCTTCCGCACCCAGCTTGGTATCGCGGGCAACGACATTCAATTCCTCAATGTGAATCGAAGTATAGCGGTCGTCTGCAGCTACTTTTTCGGAAATCAGAATCGAGTCTTCATAGTTATAACCATTCCACGGCATAAAGGCGATGGTCATGTTCTGACCTAAAGCCAATTCACCCAAATCGGTGGATGCACCGTCAGCAATCAAATCGCCGCGTTGCAAAACGTCGCCGGCTTTGACGGCAGGACGCTGGTTGATATTGGTAGACTGGTTGGAACGGGTGAATTTAACCAAGTTGTAAATATCGACACCCACTTCACCGGCAGTCGCTTCATCGTCATGAACGCGAATCACAACACGGTTGGCATCTACATACTCAACTACACCGCCACGACGGGCAACGATTGCAGTAGCAGAGTCAACGGCAACAGAACGCTCAATACCGGTACCAACCATCGGTTTTTCAGGACGCAGGCACGGTACGGCCTGACGTTGCATGTTGGCACCCATCAATGCACGGTTCGCATCATCGTGTTCCAAGAAAGGAATCAGGGATGCCGCTACGGATACCACTTGACCGGTTGCCACGTCCATATATTGCACACGATCAGGCGTTGCCATAATGGTTTCGCCTTTTTCACGACAAGTTACCAAGTCACCAATCAAATTACCGTCTTTGTCCAAATCAGCATTCGCCTGTGCAATCACATAGCGGCCTTCTTCAATGGCAGACAAGTAATCGATTTCCTCGGTTACTTTGCCATCGATAACGCGGCGGTAAGGAGTTTCCAAGAAACCATAATCATTGGTACGTGCATAAACGGACAATGAGTTAATCAAACCGATGTTCGGACCTTCAGGCGTTTCAATCGGACATACGCGACCATAGTGAGTCGGATGCACGTCTCGCACCTCGAAACCGGCACGTTCACGGGTCAAACCACCCGGGCCTAACGCAGATACGCGGCGCTTATGGGTTACTTCAGACAAGGGATTAGTCTGGTCCATAAACTGACTCAACTGGCTTGAGCCGAAGAATTCTTTGATGGCAGCAGAAACAGGTTTCGCATTAATCAAATCATGCGGCATTAAGTTTTCTGATTCCGCTTGATTCAGGCGTTCTTTTACGGCACGTTCCACACGAGCCAAACCGCTGCGGAATTGGTTTTCAGTTAACTCACCTACCGAACGCACGCGACGGTTACCCAAGTGGTCGATATCGTCCACTTCGCCATGACCGTTACGCAATTCAACCAAAGTAGCAATAGAGGCAACAATATCTTCGACGCTCAGGACATAACCGCCTTTTTCGGCAGCACCTGCGAAAGTTTCATTCAACAAACGGCCATACCAAGACTGCTGTTGTACTTCAGACAATTTTTGTTCATAAGTACGCGTATTGAATTTCATACGGCCTACGCGAGACAAATCGTAGCTGTCTTCACTGAAGAACAAGCGGTTAAACAACTGCTCGACTGCTTCCTCGGTAGGCGGCTCGCCTGGGCGCATCATGCGGTAAATCGCAACACGCGCTGCTTGTTGATCAGCAGTCTCATCCGTACGCAGGGTATTGGAAATATAGCCACCCTGATCCAATTCATTAATGTAAAGCGTAGTAAGCTGTTTTACACCATGAATATCAAATTTTGCCAATAATTCTTCAGTGATTTCATCATTGGCCACAGCCAATACTTCACCCGTTTCAGGATCAATCAAATCCGCGGCCAAAGCTTTGCCAATCAGACTTTCCGGCTCCACATCCAAACGGGTCAATCCTGCATTACTGATATCACGGATATTTTTTGCGGTAATACGTTTGCCTTTAGCAACCAAGACGTTGCCTTCTTTATCCAAGATATCAACTTTGGCAGTTTCACCTTTCAGACGACCTACAACCAAATCGGTTTGAACACCATTTTCAGACAGATAGAACGTTTCTTTATCGTAGAAAATATCCAAGATCTGCTCATTGTTGTAGCCCAAAGCCTTCAACAAAATCGTAACCGGCATTTTGCGGCGACGGTCGATACGGAAATATAGCAAATCTTTCGGGTCAAATTCGAAATCTAGCCACGAGCCACGGTAAGGAATGATTCGAGCAGAGAACAACAATTTACCGGAGGAATGAGTTTTACCACGGTCATGCTCAAAGAACACACCGGGAGAACGATGCAACTGAGAAACAATTACACGCTCGGTACCGTTAATGACAAACGAACCACTTGGAGTCATCAATGGGATTTCGCCCATGTACACTTCATTTTCACGAACTTCTTTGACTGTCGGTTTAGACGCTTCCTTGTCTAAAATAACCAGTCGGATACGCGCGCGCAAAGGGGCTGCATAAGTGATTCCGCGCAATTGACATTCAGGAATATCGAACAAAGGCTCACCCAACGTGTAATGCACAAACTCCAGACGCGCATAACCATTGTGGCTTACGATAGGGAAAATAGAATTAAATGCAGCCTGCAGACCATCGTCAGTGCGCTGATCGAAAGCATTTTCTAATTGCAGAAATTTCGCATAAGAATCAATTTGTGTTGCCAACAAAAAGGGAACGTCCAATACGTTTTCTCGTTTTGCAAAACTCTTACGGATACGTTTTTTCTCGGTAAACGAATAGTTCATATACACTCCGAAAAGCAATTTTAAAGAAAGAGGTCGTCTGAAATAACGCCTATTGTTTGTATTATTTACATTTATTTAAACTTAACTTGCGAATAAATTGCAAATAAATGTAAATAACAAATTAACCTAATAATGATAAGCAAAATAAGGCTGGCAGAAAACTGCCAGCCTTCACAGGAAGCATCAAATTATTTGATTTCGACTTTAGCGCCGGCTTCTTCCAATTGTTTTTGGATGTCTTCAGCTTCAGCTTTAGAAACACCTTCTTTAAGAGTTTTAGGTGCACCATCAACGATGTCTTTAGCTTCTTTCAGACCCAGACCGGTAATTGCGCGAACTACTTTAATCACGCCAACTTTTTGGTCACCGGCAGAAGCCAATACTACGTCAAATTCAGTTTTTTCTTCAGCGGCAGCAGCACCAGCACCAGCAGGACCTGCAACTGCAACAGCAGCAGCAGAAACGCCAAATTTTTCTTCAAAAGCTTTAACCAAGTCGTTCAATTCCATTACGGTCAAAGAACCAACTGCTTCCAAAATGTCTTCTTTAGTAATAGCCATGCTATTTATACTCCAAATATTGTATTAAAAAATAATTGATTAACAGAAACAAAATTGATTAAGCGGCTTCTTCGCCTGCTTTTTTCTCTGCCAAAGCAGCCAAACCGCGTGCAAAGCCTGATACAGGAGCTTGCATAACGAACAACAGTTTGGACAACAGCTCTTCGCGGCTCGGAATAGAAGCCAACTCAGCAACCTGAGCAGCATTCATTACTTCACCATTGTAAGAACCGGCTTTAACTACAATCTTGTCATCTTTTTTCGCGAATTGGTGCAACACTTTAGCAGCAGCAACAGCATCTTCAGAAGCAGCATAAACCAATGGACCAACCATTTGATCAGCCAAAGCTGCGAATGAAGTACCCTCTACTGCACGACGAGCCAATGTGTTTTTCAGAACGCGCAAGTAAACGCCTTCTTTACGCGCATTTGCACGAAGCTCAGTCATATTGGAAACACTGATACCGCGATATTCAGCAACCACGAGAGTCTGAGCGTTAGCAATTGCTGCGCTGATTTCCTCTACGGCTACTTTCTTGGTTTCAATATTGAGACTCAAGGTCTACCTCCCACTGTTTATAAACAGGATATCGGAATGATATCCCACCAGCGCGGTAACCTAAAAAGACATCTTACAAGCAATCTTGTAATGTGTTTCAGGACTACCGTCTGCGTAGGGCAGTTACGATTAAATCTTGCGATCCCTACGGTCTTGGACATCTACTTAATTCTAAGTAGCCCAAATTCAAGCAACTCAAAAATAGAGTTGCTTGAAAATTTCTTAGATTAGTTATTCACGCTTGATGTATCAACGCGAACACCTAAACCCATAGTGCTGGATACAGCAACTTTTTTCAGGTACTGACCTTTAGCAGCAGCGGGTTTGGCTTTAACGATAGCGTCCAGCAACGCATCAAAGTTCTCTTTCAAATCAGCTTCAGCGAACGAAGCACGACCGATAGTTGCATGAACGATACCAGCTTTGTCTGTACGATATTGCACTTGACCTGCTTTTGCATTTTTAACTGCTTCAGCCACATTAGGAGTAACAGTACCCACTTTAGGGTTTGGCATCAAGCCACGCGGACCCAAGATAGTACCCAACTGACCAACGATACGCATTGCATCAGGAGATGCAATAACAACGTCAAAGTTCAGATTACCTGCTTTGATTTCAGCAGCCAAATCTTCAAAGCCGACAACATCAGCACCAGCTTCTTTAGCTGCATCAGCATTTGCACCTTGAGTGAATACTGCTACGCGGGTTGTTTTACCGGTACCTTTAGGCAGAACAACTGAACCACGGATAACTTGGTCAGATTTACGCGGATCAACACCCAAGTTGAAAGATACGTCAACAGACTCGTCAAATTTAGCAGTCGCTGCTTTTTTTACCAAAGCAATTGCTTCATCAATTGCATATAATTTATTGGCTTCAACAGAAGAGCGCAAAGCTTTCAAGCGTTTAGATACTTTAGCCATTATACAACACCCTCCACATCCAAACCCATTGAACGAGCAGAACCAGCAATAGTGCGAACAGCAGCATCCAAATCAGCAGCAGTCAAATCAGGTTCTTTAGTTTTAGCAATTTCTTCCAACTGAGCACGGGTCAATTTACCCACTTTATTTGTCAGAGGATTAGAACTACCTTTTTGCAGACCAGCAGCTTTTTTCAACAGAATAGAGGCTGGAGGAGTTTTCATCACAAAAGTGAATGACTTATCCGCAAAAGCAGTAATTACAACTGGAATCGGCAAACCAGGCTCCATGCCTTGAGTTGCAGCATTAAATGCTTTACAGAATTCCATAATATTCAGACCACGTTGACCCAAAGCAGGACCAACTGGGGGAGATGGATTGGCTTTACCTGCAGGAATTTGCAGTTTGATATAGCCGATAATTTTCTTTGCCACTTATAGGACTCCTAAAAACGGGTATAACGCGGAACTATTTCCGCTTCCCAAAAAAGAATTCAGCATTATATTTACTTAGAGATTTTTTTTCAAGGGATTTAAAAACTTAAATCTTTTCTACTTGACCAAACTCCAACTCAACCGGGGTTTCACGACCAAAAATCTGAACAGAAACCCTCAATTTATTACGCTCATAATTCACTTCATCTACAATACCGTTGAAGTCAGCAAAAGGTCCTTCGTTTACACGAACTTGCTGCCCCACTTCAAATTCAACTTTAGGTTTAGGCTTCTCAACCCCAGAACGAACCTGTTGCAAGATTGCATCAGCCTCTCTTTGAGAAATCGGAGTAGGCTTATTTGCCGTACCACCAATAAAGCCTGAAACACGAGGAGTACTTTTCACCAAATGCCATGAGTCATCAGTCATTTCCATTTCGACCAAAACATAGCCCGGATAGAACTTACGCTCGCTAATGGTTTTGCGACCATTTTTAATATCGACCACTTCTTCAACCGGAACAAGAATCTGACCGAAATAACCTTCCATACCTTCACGAGCGATACGCTCTTTTAGGGTCTTCTGGACATTTTTCTCAAAGCCGGAATAAGCCTGCACAACATACCAACGTTTTGACATTTTTACCCCCTCTTCAACAACACATCAAAAAACAGCCAAGAAATAGCACTGTCTGCCGCGTAAATAAATACTGCCAAGATTGCTACAAATATAACGACGAAGATCGTCATCTTAACTGCATCATCCCGCGTAGGCCAAACAACTTTTTTAAACTCAGACCATGAGTTTTTAAAATAGGAAAGCAGCCCTTCTCGCTTAGGCGGCGTAGAATGATTGCCGGATGTTACAAGCTGACCCGACTTTTCTGCTTTATGTTCAGATGTATGTTCAGTCATCTTTACTCACTCACCACAGCATCAAAGTCGCACTATCTCACTCATGCAATGGTTTAAATTAATTACTAAAAAAGAAACGCAAAAAAATTAACCGGCACAGGGCCGGTTAATTTTTTATTTGGCAGGCCAAGAGGGTCTCGAACCCCCAACCCTCGGTTTTGGAGACCGATACTCTACCAATTGAGCTATTGGCCTCTAAACTTAAGCGATGATAGAAGAAACCACACCTGCACCTACGGTACGGCCACCTTCGCGAATCGCAA
>NZ_KV814865.1:0-11146 GCF_001814135.1 Neisseria sp. HMSC067H09
AGTTGCACTTCAAATGCGAATCCGCCGACCTTTGATTTTTTATCCGCCCAATTTCTGGCTCAAACTTTCCGTATATTCCTCGCGTTCGGCGCGGCTGGTTTCGGGGAGGTGGGTGTTGAGGGACGACCATTTCCACCTGCTGCGCGCTTTGTTGAGTTCGGACGGGAGTTTGTCCGGCGTCCAGGGCGCTTTGCGGCTGTGCAACTCGACTTGCGATTGCGCCGCATGGCCGCGCGTTTGCAGGATGTGGAGCAAATCGAGGGCGCGGGCGGCGAGCAGGGTCAGGGTTTCGGGGTCGGTGTGCAGGGTTTGGCGGCCTGTGAGCTTGTCGGAAATGGTGCGGGTATTGGGCAGGATGCCGCCCAAAAAACCGCCGATTGCCGTACCCAATCCGAGCGAACCGCCAAGCGTGGCGATGTCCAGCCCCAAGCCGATGAGCGCGCCGGTTGCCGCGCCCGTGCCGGTACGGATGCCGTATTGTTTGAGCAACTCGCTGTCGAACGGATCTTGATGGAAGGCTTTGGGTACCCAGTCGCCGCCGTCGATTTCGCTGTGGTAGAAGCGGTAGAGGGCAAACAGCCGCTGCTGCATCTGTCGTTCGAGCTGGCGGATTTCTGCCTGCATGGTTTGCAGGACGGGCGCGGGGTCGTCGTTTTCGTCGATTTCCTGCGTGAAGGCTGCCACATCGAGCAGGAAACCTGCGATTTCGTGCCGCGCTTCTTTGTCCAGACGCGTCCATTCGCGGCGGCGGGAGGCGGTCAGGCGGTCGATGATGTCATGCTGCGGCAGCATGGTGGCGAGCTTGTTCCAGAGGTTCAATTCGCCTTCAAAGTCAAAGGCGACGGTGTCGAACCCTGCGAAAACGTGGAGATTGCGACGCGCCAACATGGTTGTCCACGCTTCGGGAAGCTGCCCGCCGGTAAAGTTGAACACGGGCATGACCGGTTTGGCGCACCATGAAAGGATGGTCAATTCGTCCCGATATTTGTCGAGGACGGGTTCGCGCGCGTCGATGACGTACAACGCCATGTCGCTTTGCAAAAGCTGCCGCAGCACTTTGGCTTCTTGGTTGAAATCGTGATGCGCGCCGTGGCTGTCGAGGAACTTTTGCAGCCGCTCGATGCCGTCGGCGCGGGCATCCGTATGGGTTTCCAGCCAATCCAAAACGCCGCCCGCGTCTTCGAGTCCGGGCGTATCGTACAGGTACAGCAGCGTGTCGGCGCCGTCGGTAATCGCGGCTTCTTCAACATGGCGCGTGGTGGACGGGGCGTTTTTGACTTCGCCGAACCCGCTGTCGCGCAACAGGGTGCGCAGGAGCGAGGTTTTGCCGGTATTGGTATGCCCGACGACGGCGAGGGAAAGGGGTTGGTTGTTCATCATATTTTGAAAGAATGGGTTTTCAGACGACCTTTTTCAGGATGGCGGCTTAACAAAACATTTCAAGTACGTTATTGGTTTTTCAGACGACCTTCCTGCGCCGCCTTGTCAGGTTCCAGCCATGCCACGTCGCACTCTGCCAGCGCATTGCGCCAGTGGTCCAATGTTTCGGACAGGTCGTCTGAAAGCACCCGTTCCGTCAAAAGCTGTACCACCGCCCCGCCCTGCGCCGCTTCCGAAAGCCGGACAATCTGCCGCAACACGCCGCGGTCGGGGACGGTTTCCGCGCGCACGCCGATGAGGAGCTGGGCGGGTTTCTGTTTCAATTCCGCTTCCAAAGCGGCAACCTCTTCACGATTCGCCGCCACGCCTTTATCCAGCCATTCCTGCGCCAGCCTGCCCGTAAACCATGTGCCTTCGTGCCATTCGGTTTCCAGCATGACTGCCCACTTGGGCGCGTCGTTTAAAGTGATTTTCGGAGAAACGGCGGACACGGTTTCCCGACGCGTATCCGCATCGACAATTTTGTTCTGCCAGCGGCGGATGACCGCCTGATAATAAGGCTTCTCCAAATCCAGCTTGCTTTGGCTTGTTTTTAAAAAGATTTTGCATACCGCCCAAGCCAACAGGCGCGGCAGGATGCCGTAGCAGGCTATGCTGCCGACCAACAAGCCCGACCACGCGCGCGCATCGGCGATGTTGCCGTTCAGACGACCTTCGACCACCGCCTGCGCGTCCGGCGCAGGGAAACCGAGTTTCGACGGCAGCCATGCCAGCATCTCCACCGCGCGTACTGAAGCGGCATTGCTCAACAGCGTGCTTTCCCAGTTGAACGTATATTGGCGCACCAAAAGCAGCAGCAATACCGACACCAGCATCCCGCTCAAGGTGCAAAGCCATAGACTGTGTGAAGTCGCGCCGGCGATCCAACGCGCCGAAGGCTGCCGCCATTCGTCCGCATACAGCCGGAACACCGCCTGATTGACAGGGTCTTTACCCCGAAACCACGTCGCGGGACTGCTGAAAAACCGCCCCACTTTCACGCGTAGGAACAACGTTGCCAACCATACCGCCAACATCAGCGTATTCATGCCCAACACGCCCGCCAAAATCAGGAAAAAATTCAGCCCTTGGCTGTCCATCAGAAGGTAAGTGCCGGAAAAGCCGCCGCTAAACATCATTGTCGCCGCCACGATCCACAGCCAAAACGACCCGGTCCGTACTTGTTCCAAGGTATGCCGAAGCCGGCGGTCTCTGTCTATCATCTCCGCGCGGCGGATGATTTTTCCTTCCACACCGCCCTCGACATGACGCAACGCCTCCGTCGCCTGCACGGGATCGCCGGCAAAAATATAGCCACCCTCTTCCAAAATACGGACAAGTTCGGCGAGTTTTCGGGATGGGTTCAACATAAAAAGGTCGTCTGAAAAGGATAGTGAAAACGCAAAGATTTTATCATAGCCCTTTTCATCCGTAGGCAGGATTCTTGAGTCCGGTTTTTATAGCAAATGGCAAGGCTCGTTTATTTTGAGCGCCTTTTCCGCCACCAGCCTCATTATTTCCACGTAAGCGGGGATTTATTGGAAACCCTAAGAAAGAGAGATTGGCAAAGCGTCGGTAAAATTCAAAACCAGTTTTTCAGCCGGCGTTGCAAGGACGAAAAATAAGAACTGTATAAAAGCTAAGTACCAAAAAGGTCGTCTGAAAACCTTTAAATACAGGTTTTCAGACGACCTTTCATGTTTACAGCTTTACCGTAATGCTTTTACAGCTTTGCCAATGCCTGATTGAACGTTTCGCTCGGGCGCATGGCTTGGGCGGCTTTTGCGGCGTCGGGGGCGTAGTAGCCGCCGATGTCGGCTGCTTTGCCTTGTGCGGCGGAAAGCTCGGCAACGATTTTCGCTTCGTCGGCGGTCAGGGTTTCCGCCAGCGGCGCAAACGCTGCTTTCAATTCCGCGTCTTTATCCTGCGCTGCCAACTCTTGCGCCCAGTAGAGGGTGAGGTAGAAATGGCTGCCGCGGTTGTCTAGTTCGCCTGCTTTGCGTTTGGGCGATTTGTCGTTCAACAGCAGTTTTTCGGTGGCTGCATCCAAAGTGTCGGCGAGGACTTGGGCTTTGGTGTTGCCGGTTTTTTGCGCCAGATGTTCAAACGATACGGCGAGTGCGAGGAACTCGCCTAAAGAGTCCCAGCGCAGGTGGTTTTCTTCGAGGAACTGTTGAACATGTTTCGGTGCGGAGCCGCCCGCGCCGGTTTCAAACATGCCGCCGCCGTTCATCAATGGAACGATGGACAGCATTTTCGCGCTGGTGCCGAGTTCCAAAATCGGGAACAGGTCGGTCAGATAATCGCGCAGGACGTTGCCGGTTACGGAAATGGTGTCTTCGCCGTTTTTCAGACGACCCAGGCTGAACTTGGCGGCTTCTTCGGGAGCGAGGACGCGGATGTCGAGGCCGTCGGTATCCAGTTCGGCAAGATAGGATTTGACTTTGGCAAGCAGGCTTTTATCGTGCGGACGGTTTTCGTCGAGCCAGAACACGGCGGGCGTGTTGCTCAGGCGGGCGCGGTTGACGGCGAGTTGTACCCAGTCTTTGACGGGAGCGTCTTTGGTTTGGCACATACGCCAGATGTCGCCTGCTTCAACGTCGTGCTGCATCAGGACTTTGCCTGCCGCATCAATGACTTGAACCTGACCGTCGGCTTCGATTTCGAAAGTTTTATTGTGCGAACCATATTCTTCGGCCGCCTGCGCCATCAGGCCGACGTTGGGTACTGTACCCATGGTTGTCGGATCGAACGCGCCGTGTTCGCGGCAGAAGTCGATGGTTGCTTGATAAACGCCTGCGTAGCTGCTGTCAGGAATCACGGCTTTGGTGTCTTGCGCTTTGCCGTCTTTGTCCCACATACGGCCGGAATTGCGGATCATCGCAGGCATGGAAGCATCGACGATAACATCGCTGGGGACGTGCAGGTTGGTAATGCCTTTGTCGGAATCGACCATCGCCAAATCAGGGTTGGCGGCGTAAACGGCGGCAATTTCGGCTTCGACGGCAGCGCGGGTGTCCGCATCCAGTTTGTCCAGATTGGCAAGCAGGTTGCCGAAGCCGTTGTTGACGTTGACGCCGGCGGCAGCCAGTTTGTCGCCGAATTTTTCAAAAACAGGCGCGAAGAACACTTTGACAGCGTGTCCGAAGATAATCGGGTCGGACACTTTCATCATGGTGGCTTTCATGTGCAGCGAGAACAAAACGCCTTTTGCCTTCGCGTCTTGCACTTGTTCGGCAAGGAAGGCGAGTAGGGCTTTTTTGCTCATCACGGTCGCGTCGATGATTTCGCCGGCTTTCAGGGCGACGGGCTCGCGCAGCTCTTTTTTGTTGCCTTGTTTGTCGGTGAACACGATGGATACGGAAGTCGCATCGGGTACGGTAACGGATTGTTCGTTATGGAAAAAGTCGCCGCTTTGCATGGTGGCAACGTGGGTTTTGGAATCTTTGGTCCATTCGCCCATGCTGTGCGGATTTTTTTTCGCAAAGTTTTTCACCGCTTTAGGCGCGCGGCGGTCGGAGTTGCCTTCGCGCAAAACGGGGTTGACCGCGCTGCCTTTGATACGGTCGTAACGTTCGCGCACGGCTTTTTCTTCATCGGTTTGAGGGTCGGCGGGATAGTCGGGGACGGCAAAGCCTTTTGCCTGCAATTCTTTAATCGCGGCGGTCAGTTGCGGTACGGACGCGCTGATGTTGGGCAGTTTGATCACGTTGGCGTCGGGCTGTTTCACCAGTTCGCCCAACTCGGCAAGCGCATCGGGTACGCGCTGCGCTTCGGTCAGATATTCGGGGAACGCCGCCAGAATGCGGCCGGACAGGGAAATATCGCTGGTTTTGACTTCGATACCGGCATGGCGGGTAAACGCCTGCACAATCGGCAGCAGGGATTGGGTCGCCAGCGCGGGGGCTTCGTCGGTATGGGTGTAGATAATGGTGGCTTTGCTAGTCATGGGATATTCTCTTGTAGGTTAGGTTTTTCTTTTCGAATGCGGCGCAAAAGCGCGCTGCGTGGCTATTATGGCATATTTCGGCAGGCTTGGGATATGGTTTTAATATGTTATCAATCAGTTTGCAAAAAGGTCGTCTGAAACGGCTTCGGTAGCGTTTTCAGACGACCTTTGGGGGGATTATAGGGAATATTTTTTCTTTAATGCACGGACGGCTTTCAATATTTCTGCATTGCTTTTCTTAACTCCTTCTTGAGCTTTATTTCGTTTTTCTAGAAAAGCCATGACATCCAATTGGTTTATTTCAGGTTTTTTTTCTCCTTTACCCATCAAGGTTTTTTGATGTTTTATCAAATATTCCAAAACATGACTTGCCAATATATTGATTTCGACCCTCCGGTTGACCACTGCTTTAATTTCAGGATCGCGGAAATCAGCATCCAAAAATCTTCCGGTAACTTTTTTCCACTCATCAGCCAGCTTTTTTGCAGCTTCAAAAAATTCTGGAGAATGTGTCGAATTTTCTCCGGCCCGGTTAAATTCATCTTGTGCCGTCATCAATTCCGAATGAGACTGTAAAACGATTTCGAAAAATTTAACCAAATCCGCCCGTCCGTATGGCGATTTCACATTTGAAATAGGGATTGGCTCCAGCAGTTTCGGGTTAGGCTCAGGAAAGTCGTTGATCATTTTGGCATACCCGGCGGGCAGCATGACCTTGCCTTTGGAAGACTGCACCGCAACGCGTTTTCCTGCAATGGGTTTGGCAGCGGCGCTTACGTTGACAGTTATAGTGGATTAACTTTAAACCAGTACGGCGTTGCCTCGCCTTGCCGTACTATCTGTACTGTCTGCGACTTCGTCGCCTTGTCCTGATTTAAATTTAATCCACTATAATGCGGATGCGGTCAGCAACACTGAAGCGAAGCGGATGAAAGCAGTCATAAAGCTCCTTAAATATTGCGTTGATAATCTGTTAGTCCGACGGTGGTAAAAAAGGTTTCTTATTTTCAGACGACCTTCGGGGGCGATGTAAACTCCCATGTCAAACAAAAAAAGCCGTCTGAAATTTTCAGACGGCCTTTTTCATGATTGCTCATTTAAATTATGCATTGCCGCGTTTCGGATCGTTCGGGCGCAGTTGGGCGGCGAGTTTGTCGAGGATGCCGTTGACGAATTTGTGTCCGTCAGTACCGCCAAAGGTTTTGGTCACTTCGATGGCTTCGTTGATGATGACGGGGTAGGGGGTTTCAGGCATTGCGCTCAATTCGTGGCATGCCATCAGCAGAACGGCGCGTTCGATGGGGCTGAGGTCTTTTTCGTCGCGGTCGAGCAGGGGGCGGATTTGCTGGATGTATTCGGCGGCGTGGGTGTGCGTGCCGAAGAAGAGTTTGTTGAACAGCTCTTCGTCTGCTTTGGCAAAGTCGGGCTGGTCTTGGATATTTTTGGCGATTTCGGGGGCGGCGGTGTTGTTGATGCCAGCTTGGTAGAGGGCTTGTACGGCTAACTCGCGGGCGCGGCGGCGTGGGGTTTTCATGGGGATTCCTTCGTTGGCGGCACGGTGGGTGCGGTAATGAATGTTTCAGACGACCTCTGTCGGATGACGGGTCGTCTGAAAACGGTTTGTCCGGCAGATGGTGCGAAACCGGAATGCGGCAAAGCTAAGGGTTTCGCGTTCGGGCTTATTCTTCTTCGTCGTCAAACTGCTCTTCAATCAGGCGGTTGACGAGGTTGGCGCACTCGACGGCGACTTTGGCGGCGTCGGCGGCTTTTTCTTCAATGCGCGCGACGGCTTGTTCGTCGTTTTCGGTGGTCAGGATGGCGTTGGCGATGGGGATGTTGTAGTCGAGTCCGACACGGGTTACGCCTGAACCGGATTCGTTGGAAACGAGTTCGAAGTGGTAGGTTTCGCCGCGGATGACGACGCCGATGGCAATCAGCGCGTCGTATTGCTCGGAGGCTGCCATGTTTTGCAGGACGAGCGGCACTTCGAGCGCGCCGGGTACGGTGGCGATGGTGATGTTGTTGTCGGCTACGCCCAATTCTTGCAGGGTGCGGCAGCAGACTTTGAGCATTTCGCTGCCGATTTCGTTGGTAAAGCGGGCTTGTACGATGCCGATGCGTAGGTGTGCGCCGTCGAGGTTCGGGGCGATGATGTTCATGGTGTTTCCTTGTATTTTGAGCGGTAAACGGGTTTTCAGACGACGTTTGACTTTTCTGAAAACGATATTGGGGATTTATTCCTGCGGCTGCCAGTCGGCAACGGCTTGAAACTCGCCGTCTTCGCCGATTTCCCATGCGCTGCCTTCGGGTTGGGTTATCAGCTCGGCGATGGCGGGATTGGACTGGGTAATTTCGGAAAGGCTGACGACGCTGAAATTGTCGGGATCGTCGGTGTATTCGTCGGTCTCGTCGCCGCTGAAGAAACGCCAGCCGCTGTCGTTTTCGAAAACGGGGGCTTCGCGGTAGAGGAAGCCGACGGGTTCGCCTTGTTTGGCTACCGTATTGGTCACGATGCAGCGGTCGAGGGCGGCTGAGAGGGCTTGGGCAAATTTATTCATTGCGGTGTGTGCATGCCGTAAAAATTGTGCGGATTTTATCATGATTAGGGCAGCCTCTGCACCGTGTATCTTTATAGTGGATTAACTTTAAATCAGGACAAGGCGACGAAGCCGCAGACAGTACAGATAGTACGGCAAGGCGAGGCAACGCCGTACTGGTTTAAAGTTAATCCACTATATATTTGCCGCTTATGGTTTGATGGTACAATGCTGGTCGTCTGAAACGCGCTGAACTGTGTTTCAGACGACTGTTGCAGCCCTAAAGTGTTTCCGTATTTGCATGAAGTGCCGAAACGCATTCGGGTTGGTTTGGGAGGCTGGATTTTCGCCGCCTCCCGCCCGATACGCCGAAGCAAGAAGAAAGACAAACGTCCTCATGAAAACAGATGTGTTAAAACAGCAGGCGCATGCCGCCATTCAGAATAAACTGGGTTACCATTTCAAAGATACCGCGCTTTTGCAGCAGGCGCTGACCCACCGCAGCTACCATGCGAAAAACAACGAGCGTTTCGAGTTCGTCGGCGATTCGATTTTGAACTACACCGTCGCCAAAATGTTGTTTGACGCGTTCCCCAAGCTGACCGAAGGCGAGTTGTCGCGTTTGCGCGCAAGCTTGGTCAATGAAGGCGTGTTGGCGGAAATCGCTTTGGAAATGAATGTCGGCGACGGGCTTTATTTGGGCGCGGGCGAGTTGAAAAGCGGCGGATTCAGACGACCCTCCATCCTTGCCGATGCTATGGAAGCGATGTTTGCCGCCGTCAGCTTTGATGCGGATTTCACCGAGGCGGAGAAAGTGGTGCGGCACTTGTTCGCCGAACGCGTCAAACGTGCCGATTTCAAAACGCAGGGCAAAGACAATAAAACCGCCCTTCAAGAAGCCCTCCAAGCCCGCCGACTTGCCCTGCCCAAATACCGCATCGAGGAACAAATCGGTCATGCCAACGATAGTATGTTCCTGATTTCATGCGACTTGGGCGAACTGGGCTTTATCTGCAAAGCACAGGGCGGCAGCCGCAAAGTTGCCGAGCAGCAAGCCGCCAAAGAAGCGCTGCAATGGCTCGAGCAACATCATCCTTTGAAAAAAGCGAAAAAATAGCCGATTTATTTTTCAGACGACCTAGGGTCTGACGACATTCAATAATTTCCATGTTTTTTTATCGCCAAAGCGGCATCTTCCGCTTTGCGAACAAAAATCCACTTGGACAATTAAATCTCGACAGCCCCTATGACAAGACAAAAAGGTCGTCTGAAACGTCAAACAGAAAGCCATCATGGACATCGAAACCTTCCTGCAAAACGAATCCAACCACCCCGCCGACTACCGCTGCGGCTTCGTCGCCATTGTCGGCCGCCCCAACGTCGGCAAATCCACGCTGATGAATCACCTCATCGGGCAAAAAATCAGCATTACCAGTAAAAAAGCCCAAACCACGCGCAACCGCGTTACCGGCATTTACACCGACGACACCGCCCAATTCGTTTTCGTCGATACCCCCGGCTTCCAAACCAAACACCGCAACGCCCTGAACGACCGCCTCAATCAAAACGTCACCGAAGCGTTGAGCGGCGTCGATGCCGTCGTTTTCGTCGTCGAAGCCATGCGCTTTACCGATGCCGACCGCATCGTGATGAAACAACTGCCGACAAACACGCCCGTCATCCTCGTCATCAACAAAATCGACAAAAACAAAGCGGGCAGCAGCGGTTTGCAGGAATTTATCGACCAAATCAGCGCAGAATTCAAATTTGCAGGACATGAAACCGTCAGCGCCAAACACGGATTGGGCATCGCCAACCTGCTCGCGCGCCTCAGACCTTACCTGCCCCAAAGCGTGCCGATGTATCCGGAAGAAATGGTGACCGACCGTTCCAGCCGTTTCCTCGCCACCGAAATCGTGCGCGAAAAACTGTTCCGCTACCTCGGCGAAGAGCTGCCCTACGCCATGAACGTGGAAATCGAACAATTCGAAGAAGAGGAAAACGGCCTCTACCGAATCTACATCGCCGTATTGGTCGATAAAGACAGCCAAAAAGCCATCTTAATCGGCAAAGGTGGGGAAAAACTGAAAAAAATCTCCACCGAAGCCCGCCTCGATATGGAAAAACTGTTTGATACTAAAGTGTTTTTAAAGGTTTGGGTCAAGGTCAAATCAGGCTGGGCGGACGACGTGCGCTTCCTCAGGGAATTGGGTTTGTAGGTCGTCTGAAAATACTGTAATTAATTGTTTACACTGGATTGAGTTTATGTCTGTCTATACTAATATTTCTGATGAGCAAATACGGGAGTTTTTGTCAGATTATGATCTGGGGGAATTTGTTTCCCTGCAAGGCATTGCACAGGGAATTACCAACAGTAATTACTTTTTGAATACTTCTAAAGGCAGCTATGTTTTAACTGTATTTGAAGTGTTGCGTCAGGATGAATTGCCATTTTTCTTAAATTTGAACAAGCATTTGAGTAGTAAAAGCGTAGCTTGTCCAAGTCCGATTGTACGAAAAGATGGAAAGCTGGATTCGGTATTGGCAGGTAAACCGGCTTGCGTTGTTACCAGATTAAATGGTGCGGATACCGCATGGGCGACCGAGGCGCAGTGTTTTAACACGGGAGCAATGTTGGCCAAAATGCATTTGGCGGTTCAAGATTTTCCCGAAAAAATGGAAAATCCCCGATATAACACATGGTGGAAGCAAGCTTATGAACAATTATTGCCACAGTTGAATGAGGCTGATGCCCAGTTGCTGGGTAAGGAAATTTCGGATTTGGAAAACAATCTCGGCGGTCATTTGCCATCCGGCATCATTCATGCCGATTTATTTAAAGACAACGTTTTGTTGGATGGGGAAAATGTGGCTGGGTTCATCGATTTCTATTATGCATGTAATGGAAATTTCATGTATGACTTGGCAATCGCAGTAAATGATTGGTCGAGAACTTCTGATAACAAGTTGGATGCGAAGTTATGCAAAGCGTTTATTGACGGTTATGAAAACATTCGTCCGCTATCTGATGCGGAGAAGGAATATTTTCCTGTGGCGCAGCGAGCTGGGTGCGTACGCTTTTGGGTGTCAAGACTGTTAGATTTTCACTTTCCCCAAGAGGGTGAAATGACTTTTATCAAAGATCCAAATGTTTTTAGGGATTTGTTGTTAAGTCTGAACTGAATTTGGATATGTTGTATTGATTTCAAAGGTCGTCTGAAATGGATTTCGGACGACCTTT
>NZ_KV814866.1:0-34439 GCF_001814135.1 Neisseria sp. HMSC067H09
GGGGATGTCCAACTTTTGGGGTGCAGTTCAAAATTTCAGACGACCTTTTTAAGCTGATGACTATTGTTCTCTATCCGGCAACAGTATATTCAAAATAATGGCCAATATTGCGCATAAGCCCACTCCGGCAAAGCTCAACGTACCGATTTTGATGACCATGCCGCCGATACCTGTCGTCAACACTGAGCTGACGATGACCAGATTTTTAGGCAGCATGAAATCAACTTTCGCATCAATCAGCGTTTTCACGCCCAAAGATGCAATCGTACCGAACAAAAGCAGCATAATGCCGCCCATGACAGGCATCGGGATGGAAGCCAAAAACGCATTGAATTTACCGAAAAACGCCATTGCAATGGCAAAAACCGCCGCCCAAGTCATGATGACAGGATTGCTGTTTTTCGTAATCATCACCGCGCCCGTAACCTCGCCGTAAGTCGTTACCGGCGGTCCGCCGATCAAACCGGCTACGCATACCCCTAAGCCGTCTCCTGCCAGCGTCTTATCCAAACCCGGATCTTTCGTATAGTTTTGACCGGTAACATTTCCAATAGCCATAATACCGCCGATATGCTCGATGGCAGGTGCAATCGCCACAGGCAGCATAAACAATGCAGCCTGCCAGTTGATTTGCGGCGTTTCAAAATGAGGCACTGCAAACCAAGGCGCATTGACGATGGCGGCAGTATCTACCAAGCCCATTATCAAAGCCAATGTGTAGCCCGAGGCCACACCGATCAAAATCGGCACCAGTTTCATCATGCGGCTGCCAAAAACCGACACCACGACCGTTACCGCAAAGGTAAAACCCGACAAAATCAACGAGTCTGCATAATCAATTACCTGTTTGCCGTCAGCCTGCCCCATAGCCATACTGCTTGCCGCAGCGGCTACCGACAAACCGATCACCATAATCACCGGCCCGATGACTACCGGCGGCAGCAAGCGGTGAACCGCCGCCAGCCCGCGCCACCTGATTAAACCCGCGAACACAAAATACATAAAGCCGGCCGCAAACAGGCCAAACATCGTTGAAGGCAGGCCCCATTCACCAATCGAGTAAATAATCGGCGCAATAAAAGCAAATGAAGAACCCAAAAAAATCGGCACCTTACGCCGAGTAACCAATTGGAACAACAATGTCCCAATCCCCGCGCCCAACAATGCCAGAGCAGGGTTCAACCCCGTCAGAAGCGGTACAAGCACCATCGCACCGAACGCCACAAACAAAATCTGCGCACCCGAAACCGCCAATTTAAGCTGATTCATCCGAAACCTCGTATATTCGATTCAAACGGCGGGAATTATACTGTCTCGGCAGCCGGATGAACATTAATTTAACGCGGATTCAGGATAAAAAACAGATTGATAAATGGAAATATCCGATTTTGCAGCACCATTCTTTACTTAATATATAACCACCCTGCTTATAGTTGATACACGAAAAAATCGATGCACAGCGAGAATGGTTTTAAGTCAGCAATCACTGTATGCGATGAAATGGCAGACTGAAACTTGTCCTGATTATGTATCTATTTCTGTATGCCTTATTAAAATGGAAGCAGAAATCTGTACATCATCTTAAATGCTATCAATGGTTATCAAATTTACAAAATTTATCAAAATTAGGTTATAGATGGAAGTGGTAAATATCATATAAAAATAAAATTATAATTTAAGTAATAGTTTTATATAAAATTAATAATTATGTTTACTCAGCTGAAACAATGTGTTAAAAAATTTTTCAAATATAAAAAGGTCGTCTGAAAAATCTTCAGACGATTTTTTTGTTATGTTTACAGTTGTAATGATACGTTTGCTTGAATTAAATACCATTTATCTGAAATAAATTGCTGGTTTATGAGAATATGGTATTTTTACAGGAATCAGAAATTGATAATGGATTGTATTTCAGCTGGCCTGATTAATCAGAAATATGTTACAGGAAGAGTAAAAGTGGGATGTGGAAAAGATAGGGTATTGAAGAATCTATCAGCTCTAATCGCAGTTTTGGGTTCATTCGCTTTGGCAGCTTGTTATCCATCTTCAGAAAATAAGGAGGAAGTAAAAATGGACAATCAGATACCCATAACGGGTTTTGAAAGAAATATTAAAATTGATTTGGATGGGACGTTGCTAAGCGTGCCTTACGGTTATTTGGCAGGTTCGTCCCGAGATTCGGCAACAAGATGGATGTCGGACGAGGAAAAAATCTATAAGGGCGGTAGGTTTGATATTTACGTCCATGCCAAACGCAAGGGAGATTCTTGGATTTTAGAGCCTTTTAATCGGGAGAATAAAGATAAATTTGTTAAGGCATTGAAGGATGGTCTGCCGATGATAGACACTATTTCGATTCAGAAAAACTCTGAATGCCTTTTAGATCCTAAGTATCTTAAAAAAATGATGTTGAGGTACGGTTCAAAAGAAATAACTTCTTCTTCTAAAAACTATAAAGCATATGAAAGATTTAATGAAGAACCATTCTATCATGAATTTAATTATATTAGGGATGATGAAAATCCAGTAAGAATACAAGTAAAGGATGATGGTAGAAAAAATGGAAAAAGACTTAATGAACCGCATTTTTCAATCGCAGTTGACTCATGCATAAATGGTTTATCAGTAGATTATTATCCTAGTATCAGTGCACATGAATATGGAAATTTTTCTAAGCAGCCTTCTCAACAAGAGTTGATTGAATATCATCTAAAAATAGAGAAATTAATTAGAAGTTTTATCAAGTAATTTTATTTTAGGATTCTAACTTATGATTATTTTAAATGAAAGACAGCAGGCTGAATTAAAAGGATATGCTGATAGAGACAATTATTATGGTGAAGACCTTTGCAAAAATAGTATGCTAACGAAATTTTACGCATAAGAATGTACTAAAAAATTTTCAATTGGCTAAAACTTTTCTGATATTGAGGAAAAAAGTAGAAGAAATCAAGGAGGTTCTTCATTTTAAAAATAGTATTGAGCATAAAATTTTAGTAACTCATGTTATTGCAAAGTCTCTATTAGGCTTTCACCCAAACTTTATTTATTACTTTTCATATATAGGGTAAATAATGAAATTTAAATATTATAGTATTTCTTTATTTTTCTCGTTATTTTGCATTCTTCTAGCATTTATTTTTATTGCTCCCTATGGCTTGAATTTTAAAGGTGAGGAGCAATCCTTCAATGAGGCAACAATGCTGATTTCCTCCCCTAATAGAGGAGAAAGAAAGATTAAGCTTGAAACAGGATTAAGATCATACTGGCTATCTTGTTACGGACTTGATGATTTATGTAAAATGGAAAATATAAATAAAAGATTCCCTATAACAAATGCAAAAATATTATTATTAAACCCCAATGAAACAAACTTTTTAAATGGCGTTTTAGTTTCGTATTACAAAAATGATATATTTTATTCAAACAAAAAAATAACGAAGGATGTGAATTTATTTGCAATATTAGCTTCTAACTCCGTATTTTGTTTAAAGTTGGCAGTATTCTTTTTATTACTTTCTCTTTTCTTTTTCATTAAAAGGATTTGATCAAGGCGCGTTATTCAGAAGGTGCGGCCTTTGGGTGGTCAGAACAAGACGGCTGATTCCTCGATAAATTCAGCAGTTTCTACAAAATCAGGGGATGGGAATGGCAAAATTTAAGCGTTATCAGCGAATGACATAAATTCCTTTTAGTCTGGGTTGTCTGCCCGGAAAGGACTGTGTAGAGATGTTCTATCCGAGTTTGCTATATAATCGCGCTATCTTTGATGAACAAACATCGTCTGAAAGAACGTCTTAATTTTCAGACGACCTAAAATAAAACCAACATACAAAGGAGCCGAACCATGTTTCACAGCATCAACGCCTATACCGGCGAAACCCTTTGCCGCCGTCCTGCGCAGGGTTATGCAGAGTTTGCACAAGAATTGGCAGCGTTGAAGGTGCGCCAGCAGGCGTTTGCGCGGTTGGGCGTTACCGGGCGGACTGCTTTGCTGCAAGCTTTTGCCGAGCGTTTGGCGCAAAACAAGGAGCGGCTTGCGGAGATGGTTTGCGAAGAAGTCGGACGCTGCTTGCATGAATGCCGTGCCGAACTGGATAAATCCGTCGAGCTCATCCGATATTACGTCCGCCTTGCCCCCGAGTTGCTGGCGCATAAGACCATTGCTACGCAGGCGAGCCTCAGTCAGGTGCGTTTTGAGCCGTTGGGCGTTGTGCTTGCCGTCATGCCGTGGAACTATCCTGTCTGGCAGGTTTTGCGTTTCGCCATTCCTGCCCTGTGCGCGGGAAACGCTTGTGCCGTCAAACCCGCGCCCAGTGTTGCGCGGATCAGCGCTGCGCTGTTGGAACTGGTTTCAGACGACCTCCCGTTGATTGGCGCATGGTTGAACAACGACGATGCGTTGAAAGCCATTGAAGACACCGATGCGATGGCGTTTACCGGCTCGACACAGACCGGCCGCCTGCTCGCCGCCAATGCGGGAATGTACCTCAAGAAAACCGTCCTCGAACTCGGCGGCAGCAACCCTTTCATTGTCATGCCCGATGCGGATCTCGAACGCGCCGCCGTCGAAGCCTGTTATTCGCGTTTCCGCGATGCGGGTCAGTCTTGCAACGCAGCCAAACGAGTTGTCGTAACCGAAGCCGTTGCCGACCGCTTCATCCCCCTGTTTCTTGCCGAATGCGCCAAATTGCAAACGGGCAATCCCAAAGACCCTGCAACCACGCTTGCCCCGCTGCACCGCGAAGACTTGCGCGCAAACGTACATGCTCAAGTACAGGACGCAGTCGCACACGGCGCAGAGGTTTTGACGGGCGGTTTCATTCCCGAAGGAAAGGGCTGGTTTTACCCCGCCACCGTATTGGACAAAGTGAATCCTGACTGCCGCGTTTGGAATGAAGAGGTTTTCGGGCCGGTTGCCATGATTTTGCGGGCGAAGGACGAGGAACACGCCGTCGCCCTTGCCAACGATACGCCCTACGGATTGGGCGCCAGTATCTATACTGCCAATACCCGCCGCGCTTGGGCATTTGCCGAAAAAATCCAAGCAGGCTCGGTGTTTATCAACCGCCATACCAGCAGCGACCTGCGCCTTCCCTTTGGCGGCGTCAAGGCTTCCGGTTACGGACGGGAATTGTCTGAATTCGGGTTGTATGAATTTGTGAACGTGAAAACGTATTGGCAGAAATAAGGAAGGATTGAAAAAGGTCGTCTGAAAACGCCGGGATTGTCTATGTTGTGTTTTCAGACGACCTTCTTTTTGTTGAAGCGGAAGCTTGTTTTTCTCAATATTCTCAGTAGGAGTGATGTAATTGGAAATTTCCGATTATTAAATAAGGATTTTCATTTGCACCGGAATGACGGAATCTTTTTTATAGTGGATTAACTTTAAACCAGTACGGCGTTGCCTCGCCTTGCCGTACTATCTGTACTGTCTGCGGTTTCGTCGTCTTGTCCTGATTTAAATTTAATCCACTATATTAGGTCGTCTGAAAACCTATTTCAGACGACCTTTAAAGTTTCTCCACCCAAATCACCGTATTTCTTTGGCTGCTTCCTGCTCCGCTTTATAACGGCGCAAATAGGCAAGCGCGGCGGCTTTTTCTTCTTCGTTGCCATATTTGACATCGCGTTGGGCGCGGCGCAATTCGGCGCGCTCTTTGGCTTCTTCGATTTGCCGGTTTTTGAATGCTTCGCGGTTGTCGGAAGCAACCAGTTTATCTTGTTGGGATTGGGCTTTCGCCATGGCCTTGGCAATCAAATCCATAGGATTAAAGGCAGGTTTGGCGGCGGCTTGGGTTTCGGCTTGAATTTGCGCCTGCTTGGCTTTAACGGCGGCTTCGCGCTCGGCAAGCATGGCTTTGCGTTCCGCCTCGTCGCGCGCTTTGCGTTCGGTGTGCCAATCAAAGCGGCTTTGCGCGTGTTCGGCGGCGGCGAAACGCGCTTCGGAAGAACGGCTCAGGCTGCGCGCGGCGGGGAGGTATTCCTGTTCGGAAGGTATCATGTCGATACAGTCCACCGGACAAGGCGGGAGGCAGAGTCCGCAGCCTGTGCATTCTTCGCTGATGACAGTGTGCATAAACTTGCTTGCGCCCATAATCGCATCGACAGGGCAAGCGCGGATGCAGGCGGTACAGCCGATACAGGCGGCTTCGTCTATCAAGGCGACGGCTTTGGGCTGCGTTTTGACCGGTGCAACGCGCGGCTTACCCAATAAGGCGGCAATATCCACCATCACCGCCTCTCCTCCGGGCGCGCACAAATTAACAGGCGCATCCTCGTGCAACAAAGCTTGTGCATAAGGCAGGCAGCCTTGATAGCCGCATTCTCGGCACTGGGTTTGCGGCAGCAGGCGGTTGATGGCTTGAAGGTCGGTCAGCATGGCGGATAGAGTCAAAATCGAAAAGGCGTATTTTATCGGGAAACGAAGTATAGGGGAATAAAGGGTTTGAAAATAAAAGAGATTCTTCTATCGTTTTGCAGCAAATTCAAGTAGGAATGTGAATGATGTTATAAGTATCCTGTATTTGAACCTCATACGGTGTGGCGGGCAGGAACGTGGATATGGAAGGTCGTCTGAAAATCCCGATTTCAGGTTTTCAGACGACCTTTGGCATGGGTGCGGTCAAGGCAGTTTGGGTCTGACTTTGACGCTTAAGGGCAAGTGGTCGGAGAGGCGTTGCCAGTTTTTGCCGTTGTGGATTTGGGAGTCTAAGACTTCCAAGTTGCGGGTATAGACGCGGTCGAGGCTGAGGACGGGCAGGCGGGCTGGGAAGGTTTTGGGGCGTTTGCCGTTGCTGTCCACGAATACTTCGTTCAGGTTCAAGGCGTTGCCTAAGGATAGGGCGGATTTTTGCCGCCAGTCGTTGAAGTCGCCGGCGAGAATCAGCGGGCTTTGCGGGTCGATATGATGCACGACGTATTCGAAGATGGCGCGGTATTGTTTGGCGCGGTCGGGTTCGCGCAGGTTGAGGTGGGCGCAGAGGCAGACGAGCGGGGTTTCCCAGCCTTCGGGCAGGACTTCGCAATGGAGTACGCCGCGCTGTTCGAGTTTGTTGACGCTGATGTTGAGGTTGTGGCGGGTTTCCAGCGGCAGGCGGCTGAGGATGGCGTTGCCGTGGTGGCGCTGCGGGTAAACGGCGTTTTTGCCGTAGCTGCGGTTGTAGGAGAGGCGGTCGCCGAGGATATCGTAATGCGGTTTTTCGGGAAAATCGGGCAGCCTGCTGCTGCGGGTCAGGTGTTGACCTTGCACTTCCTGTAAAAACAGGACATCCGAGCCTATGCCGCGAAGCTCTTCCGCCATGCTGTCCACTTGGACTTTGCGGTTGAGCGCGGACATGCCTTTGTGCATGTTGTATGAGGTGATGGTAATCGGGCGGGGGGACATGATGTGTAACCGTAGTGTGTGAGTAGTTTGTCGTTGTATTGATAGTATAGCACTGCAAGTGTTTGGTTTCAGTAAAGATTTGATGTGCGGACGGTTGCTTGGCGGTAAAACGTCGTCTGAAAGGTTTCAGACGACGTTTGAGGGGGGACCGCGCAGAAAACGGTTTATTTTATGAACTCGTCCATGCCGTCTTCGCAGCGGATTTTTTGTTCGGACAGCGTGGCTTTGAGCAGGGCGTCGTTTTGCGGCAGGGCGTCGCGTTCGGCTTCGTGGTGCCAAAGGTGGTAGGCGATGCCGGCGAATTTGAGGTTGTGGCGTTTCATGCCGTTATGGAAGAGGCGGGCGACGAACTCGCTGTCTTCGCGTCCCCAGCCGACAAAGCGGTTGTCGAAGCCGTTGACGGCCAGCGCATCGCTGCGGAAAAAGCCCATATTGCAGGTTTTGATGCCTTTGTGTTTGCGGCTGCTTTGTCTGCCGATCAGGGCGGACAGGCTGCGGCAGCGTAGGGCGGACAGGCGTTTTTCTATGCCTTGGCTGAACACGGACAAATCGGGCAATTCGCCGGAATCTAAAATTTCTTGGGTGCGCCCTTGGGTCAGGATAACGCGCGAACCCTGTATCAGCCTGCCTTTGCGTGCGAGCTTGAGATGGTCGGCGATAAAGGACGGGTCGAGTATCATGTCGCCGTCGATAAGGATGACGTAGTCGCTTTTTGCCTGCGCCAGCGCGCGGTTGCGCGATTCGGCGGCGCGGAAGCCGTCGTCCGGCCGCCAAGAATGTTTGACGGGGATGTCGGTGTGGTTGCGGATGAACTCGACGACTTCGGCAGTGTCTTGGCGCGAACCGTCGTCCGCGACGATGATTTCGTCGGGCAGGCGGGTTTGCGCGAGCGCGGATTTCAAAACCAGCTCCAGCGCGTCGGGACGGTTGTAGGTGGTTACAATCAGGGCGACGCTGATATTGCGGTTGCGCTCGTAAAGTTTGACATATTTGTAGTACGAACCTTGGGCATTGGCGATGGAAATGGTCAAGCCGTTCGCACCGTAGGCGAAACCGCGTTTGAGCAGGTAGTTTTTGACAAACGATACGCTGCCGTGCAACAGGGCTTTGAAGGGTGAGCTGTTTTTTTTGTAGCGGTTTTCTTCGGCGTAGAGCGAGCTGTATTGCTGCATTTTTTGAATCAGCCCTTCGGCGTTTTCGAAGGAATAGTGTTTCAGACGACCTTCGAGCGGACGGACGTTTGCATCGGGCGGCAAAATCAGCGATTCATGTACCTGACGGTCGGAAAAACGGGTAAACCGGCGGTGGTAAAGGCGCGGGATAATGTCGGGATACCAGCCGCAGGCTTTGATCAGGCGGCCGTTGTAGTGGTTTAGGCGAGAGAGCGAGAAGATGTTTTGTTCTTTGTTTTCCGCCACGGCTTTGCGGATGGCGGCAATCAGTTCGCCATCTGCCACTTCGTCGCTGTCTATGCTGAAGATCCAATTGTTTTGCGCGAGGCGGGCGGCGAGGTTTTTCATCGGACCGAAGCCGATGAAGTCGTATTTGTAATAACTGACGTTGGTGAAGCGTTCGGCGATTTCAAAGGTACGGTCGGTCGAGCCGTTGTCGAGCAGCAAAACTTCGTCGAAGTCTTGAAGCGCGGTCAAGACTTCGTGCAGATAGCGTTCCGAGTTTTTGACCAACATGGCTGCTGTGGCGGGAATTTTCGGGTTCATGATGAGGTCGTCTGAAAAGGGGGCGTCTGAAAAATCAAAATCGGGAAATCAAGGCAGTTCGGCAATGGCGGCGGTCAGTTCTTCAAACATACGGTCGGCATCAACTTCGGTTATCCAAAGCGCGTTGGGCGTTTTGCCGGTCGTGCCGTGCCAATCGACGGCACACGCGCCGGTGGACAGTCCGCTTTGCGTCTCCACATCCACGCGGCACATCCTGCCTGAAAACAATTCGGGGAACACGGCACAGATAACGGCGCAAGGGTCGTGCAGCGGGCCGCCCTCCAAGCCGAACTGTTGAATGTCGAAGCGTTCGTAACTTTGCAAAATATCCGCCAAACGGCTGCCGTTGGCGTTTTTCAGACGACGTAGGCGGTTCATGCGTTCGGAAGTGATTTGCGCCTTGTGGGTAACGTCCAGCGGTAAAACTGTAATCGGCGCGCCGCTTTGCAGCACGATTTGCGCCGCGTGCGGGTCGGTGAAGAAATTGAATTCGGCGGCAGGCGTCATGTTGCCCGCTTCAAAATAATTGCCGCCCATCAAGACAATGCGTTTGATGGCGCGGACGGCTTCCGGCGCGATGCTCAACGCCAGCGCGATATTGGTCAGCGGACCTATCGGGCACAAAGTCATCGAAGCGTCTTCGGCGCGGCTCAAAGTTTCCACCAAATATGCAACCGCGTGCTGCTTTTGCAAAGGACAGCGCGGCTCGTGCAACGCCGTACCGTCCAAGCCCGTTTTGCCGTGTACCGCTTCCGCCGTCTCCAGCTCGCGCAATAAAGGCTTGGCTGCGCCGGCGTAAACGGGGAAATCTTCCTCGCCCGCCCAATCGCAGACGATGCGCGCGTTTTTTGCCGTCAACGCCATGCCGACATTGCCGGCGACGACGGTCATGCCCAAAAAATCGACCAAGCCGCGCCGTGCCAGACCGTGTGCCGCCAAAATGGCCGCGGCATCGTCCTGTCCGGGGTCGGTATCGATAATCAAACGGATTTTTTCGTTCATCGCCATCGCTTGCGCCGTCTATGTGGAAAGCGTGTATTTTAACCGATATACCGCTACAATACGCATTTCCTTTTTTTCAGACGACCTCCTCCGATATGCAGCTTATCCTTGCGCCCATGCAGGGGCTGGTGGACGATGTGATGCGCGATTTGCTGACCCGTATCGGCGGCTACGACGAATGCGTCAGCGAGTTCGTCCGCATTACCCACACTGTCCATTCCCGTTCCACCTGGCTCAAATACGCCCCCGAAATCGCCAACGGCAACAAGACCCCCGCCGGCACGCCCTGTACCGTCCAGCTTTTGGGCAGCGATGCCGACAATATGGCGGTCAACGCTTTGGAAGCCGTCCGTTTCGGCGCAGACAAAATCGACCTTAACTTCGGTTGTCCCGCGCCGACGGTCAACAAACACAAAGGCGGCGCCGTCCTGCTCAAAGAGCCCGACCTTATCCACCATATCGTCAAAACCCTGCGCCAACGCCTGCCCGAACACATCCCGCTCACCGGCAAAATGCGGCTCGGTTACGAAGACAAAAGCCTCGCCCTCGAATGCGCCGCCGCCATTGCCGAAGGCGGAGCTTGCGCCCTGACCGTACACGCCCGCACCAAAGTCGAAGGCTACGAACCGCCCGCGCATTGGGAATGGATACGCAAAATCCGTGAACACGTCGCCATCCCCGTAACCGCCAACGGCGACGTGTTCAGCCTCAAAGACTATATCGGCATTAAAGAGATGACGGGCTGCAACAGCGTCATGCTCGGACGCGGCGCCGTCATCCGCCCCGATTTGGCGCGCCAAATCAAACAATACGAAAACGGCGGAACCGTCCGCGATACCGATTTCGCCGAAGTTTCGGTGTGGATAAACCAATTTTTCCATTTGTGTCTCGCCAAAGAAGCGAACAACAAATACCCCGTCGCCCGCCTGAAACAATGGCTGGGCATGATGAAGAAAGAATTTGGAGAAGCTCAGGAATTGTTTGACGCGGTAAGGGCGGTCAAAGACGCGGAAGAAGTCGCGCGGATTTTGGCGGCGTTTGAAGACAAGATGAATGCCTGATAATGATGAGGTCGTCTGAAAGTTTTCAGACGACCTTTAAACCCATCGCCTAAGGCGGAATAAAATAAAAACAGGATGTTTCTAAGCCGTTATAGTGGATTAAATTTAAATCAGGACAAGGCGACGAAGCCGCAGACAGTACAGATAGTACGGCAACCGATTCACTTGGTGCTTCAGCACCTTAGAGAATCGTTCTCTTTGAGCTAAAGCGAGGCAACGCCGTACTGGTTTAAATTTAATCCACTATATTTCTCTTCCTGCACAGGCGGGAGCACAAAGGACGGTATGAATCGGTTTATTTGAATTTACTGCATCTTAGAAAGGACAATGATGCCTTACGTCAATATCAAGGTAACAGGCGGCAGCGAGGCTCCGAGTACCGAACAGAAAGCCGAGCTTATCCGCGGTGTTACCGAGCTGCTTGCCCGTGTGTTGAATAAAAATCCGCAGACCATGGTCGTCGTCATTGATGAAGTGGACATGGATAACTGGGGTATCGGTGGTGAAAGCATTACCGTGCGCCGCGCCAAAGCGCAAAAATCGGGATAAGCGCGCCTTATCGGGAATAGATGCCGTCATATCAGCTTGCGTCTGCGCGAAAAAGGAAATGACAGCGATACAAAAAGCCGGTTTGGGATACTTGTCCGCAATGTTCGGATATGACTTTTTTCCTGTTCATCGAAACTCAAAAGGTCGTCTGAAACCGGATTTCAGACGACCTTTTTGTATGTCAGTGCAGTAGCTTATTCTTCCGGAGCGCGGAAGGTGTCGTGGCAGGATTTGCAGCTTGCGCCGGTTTCGCCGTAAGCGGCTTTGATTTCTTCCAGCTTGCCGGTTTGTGCGGCGGCGTTCAGTTTTTCAACGGCTGCGGCGAATTTGTCTTCTTCGGCTTTGAATTTGGCCGCATCAGACCAAACCGCAGGCAGGGCGCGGCCGTTGCCTTTGTCGTCAGATTGGAAGAAGGTGAAAGGTTTTTTGCTGGTTTCGGCAAAAGTTGCCGCAGCCTGCTTGAATTTTTCCACGTCGTAAGGCTCTTCGCCTTTTACCATTTTGCCCATGCTGGAGAACTCGGGCATCATGGATTTGAACGCGGTGGTACGGTCTTCGGAGATCGGACCTTTGGGTTGCGCGGGTGCGCCGCCACCGCAGGCGGCAAGGGTCAGTGCAGCGAGCAGGGCTGCTGAGAAGAGTTTGGTATTCATGGCTTTTGTGTCCTGTGATAGTATTTTGTTATTCATATTTTTCAGACGACGTCCGAAGAGGTCGTCTGAAAAGTTGCAATCATACCTGAAATGGGTTTACAAAACGAGAAAAGAAAGGAAATAGTTATGGCGATTTTGGTTACCGGCGCGTCAGCCGGTTTCGGCGAGGCGATGTGCCGCACGTTTATACAGGCCGGTTATTCCGTTATCGGCGCGGCGCGGCGCGGCGAGAAACTGCAGGCATTGGCGGCCGAATTGGGCGAGCGGTTTTATCCTTTGGAAATGGACGTTTCGCGTACCGAGTCGATACGCAACGCGCTCGACAGCCTGCCTGAAAATTTTGCCGAAATCGATTGCCTGATCAACAACGCCGGATTGGCGTTGGGTTTGGAAACGGCGGACAAAGCAGATTTCGGCGATTGGGAAACCATGATTCAAACGAATATCGTCGGTCTGACTTTCCTGACGCGCCAAATCCTGCCGCAAATGGCGGAGCGCAAACAAGGCTATATCATGAATCTGGGTTCGATTGCCGGCAGCTATGCCTACGAGGGCAGCAACGTGTACGGTGCGACCAAGGCGTTTGTGCGCCAGTTCA
Organism: Neisseria sp. HMSC067H09; assembly: GCF_001814135.1. NCBI lineage: Bacteria > Pseudomonadati > Pseudomonadota > Betaproteobacteria > Neisseriales > Neisseriaceae > Neisseria > Neisseria sp. HMSC067H09. The sequence goes on from NZ_KV814866.1 coordinate 12,969, forward strand.
GCATGAACCTGCGCGCGGAATTGGCGGATAAAAACATCCGCGTCACCAACATCGAGCCGGGTTTGTGCGGCGGTACCGAGTTTTCCAACGTCCGATTTAAGGGCGATGACGAGCGGGCGGAAAAGGTTTATGAGAACGTCGAGTCCATCCAGCCGCAAGACATTGCGGATACGGCTTTGTGGCTCTATCAGCGTCCGGGGCACATGAACGTCAACTCCATCGAAATCATGCCTGTCGCCCAAACCTTTGCCGGTATGAAAGTCATCCGCAATACGCTGCCCGTACCCGCACAGGCGGAGAATTTTGAGAAACAGAGTATGTCTTTGTTTGCACGGATTAAGTCGTGGTTCAAATAGGGTTTTGAAAGAAGAAAGGTCGTCTGAAAATGGTTTCAGACGACCTTTTTAGTTAGGGATTTCAGGGTTTGACAGGTTTGCCATTGATGCTGACGGAAGTCAGTTTCAAATCGTAGGTTTTGCCGTCGTCGGTATAGCTGATTTGGGCGGGGATGTTGCCCAAGGAGGTGGCGAAGGAATAGGTTACAGTGTCGTCGCCGCGTTGTACGCGGTATTTTTCGACGGGTATGGCTTTGCCGTTCAGGGTATAGCTGCCGCTGCCGATTTTGCTCATACCGCTGACGGGATAGATTTTTTTGCCGTTGGTGATGCTCAGGCGGGCGGGCAGTTTCGCATCTTTGGCGGCAAGCTGCCATGCCAGCGTGAATAAATCGCTGATGTTGCCGCCGACGGTTTCGGTTTGCAGCTCGCCTGTTTTACCGTAGGTAACCTGATTGCCTCGGAATTTGGCTTCGGCATAGGTTTTGCCGCCGCGGACATCTTTATAGTAACTCGGGCGGATGGTGTTGCCGCTGATGCTGCCGCCGGATTCGAAACGGATGTGGTAGAGCGGGACTTTGATGGTCGAGACGACTTTGTAGCCTTTACCGTTGCGGGTAAAAGTCATGGTCGCGGGCAGGGTGAGTCCGTTGTAGTGTCCGGCATATTGCAGGGAGACGGATTGCGGTAAGTTGGCGGCATGGGCGCTAGAGATGAATACGGGTGATGCAAATGCAGCTATCATTAGGTTTAGGGATAAAGCGCGAAGATAGGGTTTCATGGCATTCCTCTATATATTTGATGTCGTGAAAATGCGTCGTTTTGCAATCGGTTAAATCGGTTATTATAAAGCTTAGTTCGTTAGAATATGACTAATTACTTATAGAAATGCAAAAGGCCGGAGTTTATCCGGCCTTTTAAGGGTTTTAAGCCAAGAGGGTTTGTCCTTCGGCGTTGCGTTCTGAGTTGAACACGCGGTTACCTTCGATTTTCAGACGACCTGCGACAAAATCGGCAACGGCTTGCGGGAAAAGGCGGTGTTCGACGGTAAGGACGCGTGCGGCAATGTCGTCGGGCGTGTCGCCGTCGAGTATTGGGACGATGCCTTGCGAGATAATCGGACCACAGTCCAGTTCAGGGGTTACAAAATGGATGGTACAGCCTGCGACGCGGCAGCCGGCTTCAAGGGCGCGTTCGTGGGTGTGCAGGCCGGTAAATGAGGGGAGGATGGACGGGTGGATGTTGATCAGGCGGTTTTGGTAATGGGCGCAGAATTCGGGTGTGAGGATGCGCATAAAGCCTGCGAGGACGACTAGGTCGGGTTGATAGACGTCGATTTTCTCCACCATGGCTTGGTCGAAAGCGAGGCGGCTGGGGAAGTCTTTGTGGTTGAGGCTGTCGGTGGCGATGCCGCGCTCGGCTGCCCAAGCCAGTCCGGCGGCGGTTGCGCTGTTGCTGAGGACGGCGGCGATGCGGGCGTCTGGAATGGCGGCATTGACGATGGCCTGCATATTGCTGCCGCGGCCGGAGATGAGGATAACGATGTTTTTCATGGTGTCGGGCTTTCGGATTTTTCAGGCAGCCATTGTATAGCAAAATAAAATCGGAATGCTATGCATGATACGGATAGGAATCGGATTTGCGAAGGTCGTCTGAAACGGATAAACCGCGCTATTGCTGCCTGAGAACAGATAACGGCAGTTGGGGTGGATTCGTAATGAAAAATGCCCGAAACGGATTGGGTTCGGGCATTGGGTTAAAGCGCGGGCTTATTGGACTTTTTTGATGTCAACTTGACCGGGGGCAGGTTGGAAGTCTTCGGGTTTGCCGATTTTAACCAGCTTCACGTCGAATACCAAAGTGGAATTCGGACCGATTTTCCCACCGGGAACTGCCTGATCGCGGTAGGCAAGTTTGGACGGGATATAGAAGGTGGCTTCGCCGCCTTCTTTCAAAAGCTGGATACCCTCGGTCCAGCCGGGGATGACTTGGCTGACAGGGAAGGTAACAGGACCACCATTGGCTTTACTGCTGTCGAAGACGGTACCGTCAATCAGGCGGCCTTCGTATTCAACGACGACGATGTCGTCTTTGGTAGGCTGTTTGCCTTCGCCTTCTTTGGTGATTTTGTATTGCAGGCCGGAAGCGGTAGTTTTCACACCTTCTTTAGTCGCATTTTCTTTGAGGAACGCTTCGCCTTTTTCCAAGTTGGCTTTGGCGTCAGCTTGAAGTTTTTCTGCGGCTTTGGTTTGTTGTTCGGTCAGGAATTTCATCATGACTTCCTGCGCCTGGGCTTCGGTCATTTTGTTTTCTTTGCCTTCATAAGAAGCCTGCATGGCTTCGATGAAGACTTTCATATCAATTTCCGCACCTTGATCTTTCATTTGTTTTAAAGATCTGCCGATGTCCATACCCATTGCGTAGCTGGCTTGTTGGGCCGGTGTACCGATAGAAGATGCGTCTGTTGCGGCAGAAGCTGCGGATGCGGGAGCAGAGGCAGCCGCAGGTGTATTGGCGTCTTTTTTGTCGCAGGCGGTCAATGCCAATGCGGCGGCAATTGCCAATGCGCTGAATTTGAAAGTTTTGTTCATGGTGTTTTCGTCTTTTGAAAGGGTCAGTAAAAGAAAGTCGGGATTATAGCCCAGTTTGATTCAAAAGGAATCAAAGCTGTTTAAATTTTTGGCTTGGATTGTAAAGCTGTTTTCAGACGACCTTCGGTTTCAGGCTTTTCCGGTCATATTGTGGTGTTCGATGGTAAAGCCGCTTTTTCTGTATGCGCTGAAGCGTTCGCGTGCGTCGGCGAGTTCTTCCAAACTGCTGCCTACGATTTCGAGTACGCGGGCGGGGATGACAGGGGCTTCGTTCCAAAAGTCGGGCGAGAGGTTGAGGACGGTGGCGTTTTCAAGTACGGTGGGCAGTGTGTTGCCGAATGCGAGCCATACGGGTGTTTCAGACGACATGGGTTGGTCAGGCTGCCAGATTTCGTGCGGAATGAAACTTTCAGGGATTTGCTGCCAAAGGTCGCGGTCGAGGCGGCGGATTGTCTCGGCAGAATCCGACCACACCAATATTTGTCCGCCGTCGCGTATGGCGCGCGCAATCAGGCGGCATGCGAAGGCGGCGGGGTCGGTGGCGTGGGTGTAAAAGGTGGCTTTAGGCATGGCGCGGGAGTGGGGCGGGAAAATAGGGATTATAGTGAAAACGGGTTGAAAGGGCTATCGGGCTTCCTGTATTGGATTTCAAACCTTTTGTCTTTGTTTTTTCAGACGACCTTTGCGGCTGTCAGCCCCGTTCCAACACCTTCCTCGCCGCTTCCACGCCCCAATACAAGGCTTCTTCGAATACCGAATAGCCGCTCAAATCGCTGTGGGCAAACAGCAGTCCTGACGCACGGTTTCTGATTTCTAACAAAGATTCGTCGTTCAGATACCCGACTTTCGGTACGCTCATGCCGTGTCCGCGCACCGTAACATCAACGTGGGAAACGTGTTGCCAGAAGCCTTCTCCATAGGCGGCGATCAAGTCTTTGGCGGCCAAGTCGCGCAGTGCTTCGTCGGAGGCGTCGAGCAGCTGGCGACGGACGGCTTGCGGGGTGTCGTGGTTAAGCGCGGCGTAGGCAGTAAAAATCGTGCGTTCGGGACGGGCGACGCGGATGAGCTGGTTGGTGGCGACGACATAGCCGAGCCCTTGGCTGCCGTAAATGACGTTATCCCACGCGGTTTCGCTGTTATTTTTTTCTTTCGGGAAACTGTGCAGCTCGAAATTGGCGACCAACCACGGAGCATATTCGGGGATGTTCAGCCCGTATTGCGCGGGATTTTCGACGATTCGAGCAGCGACCATCAACGGCATGGCGGAGATAACGTGTTGCGCGGTCAGGGCGACGGTTTCGCTGCTTGAATTGTCGCGCAGCCAAACTTCGATACGGTCGTCTGAAAGGGGTTTGATTTTGACGGCGGATGCGTTGACGGAAACGGGTTTGTCGAGGCGGATGGGGTTTTCAGACGACCATTGCCAACCTTCCTGCAAACCGGCATGGCAGCGCAGGTTTTCGGAAAGGTGCGCCAGACCTTCGGGCCAAGTGAGGACGGTTTCCGCACTGTTACGGGCGGCAAAGTAATGCAGTCCGGCAAAGGCGGATACTTGCGCTATACCCTGTCCGTAATCGTCGCGGCAGCAGTAATCGAGATACCAAAGAAGCTCGGTCGAGGTATAACCCTCTTGCGCAAGCCATTGTTTGAACGTCAGCTTATCAAGTTTGCGCCACGTTTCGTCCGCCGATGACAGGGCTATCGGAATGGCAAAAATCTTTTTGTCGTCGCTGCCGTAAGCCTGTTTCAGACGACCGATTAAATCAAAAAAGCGTTTGGAATCCGCATCTTCTTTCGGCAACAGGTGTTCCTGCCATTTATCCTGATACAAAAGGCGCGACTCGGGCGCGTAAACCAAATCGGTTTCCCTGAAACTGCCGTCCGATTGCAAGATACCAAAATCCACCAGCATCTCGCGCACATACGCGCTCTCTTTCGACGGCAACGCAAGATAATGCGCGCCGCTCGGCGCTTGCAGGCCGTCTGAAGCGGCGTAGGCGGCATTGTTGCCGTTGCGCTCGAACCCTTCCGCCAGCAATACATCACGATGACCGTGTTTTGCCAAATACCACAACGCCCCCAATCCCGCCGCGCCGCCGCCGAGTATCAGCGTATTGCATTCGTAACGGCGGCTCGGCGGGCTGAGCAATTTCCCGTCGCGCAACAAATGCCCCAACGGCAGCCCTACGCGGTTGACGGAAACCGGCGGTTTGCGGTTGAGGCGTTGGTAAGTCAGCCAAGAGAAAGAGGACGCAGCGGCAAGCGCTACGGTGTAACTGAGGAATTGACGGCGTGTCGGCATGAGGTTGAATACTGGTTTATGGTTCTGACAGGTCGTCTGAAAACATCAAGACGGTTTCAGACGACCTTTACAGGTTTTGTTGTTCTACTGGCGGCTGCGTATCGTCCAATATTCCTTCGCCACGTTGCGCTACCGTCCAAACGGCCCGTTCCGCCGCCAATTCCCTGCACAATACTTCCTTCACTTTTTCCAACTTCATGCCGCCGCAGATAAATGCATCTATGGCGGCGAAGCGGTGTTCCGGCCAAGTGTGGATGCTGATGTGGGATTCGGCGAGCAGTAAGATGCCGGTAATGCCGCCTGCTCCGCCGAAGGTGTGGAAACGCTCGGCGAGGACGATGGCTTCTGTGGCTTGGGCAGCGGCTTTGAGGGCGGTTTTCAGACGACCTTCGTCTTTCAAGACAGCTTCATCACAGCCATATAAATCTAAAAGACCGTGGTTGCCGGGGATATGGGTCATTTATGGCCTCCGGAATAACCGCTACCGCCGTAATAACCGCCGCCGTAATAGCCGCCGGAGTGCATACGCGAACCGTCGGAATCGGAAGAACCGTAGCTGATGATCATGGAGATGACGATGATGATGGTGCTGAAAATGATGTAAGTGGTTCTCGACATGGTTTAATCCTCGTCCTCGTCTTTTTTGCCCATAGTCCACATTAACCAGGCTCCTATGAAGATGACGGAGGGGGTGGCAGGATTGTCGCTGATTATCAGAGCAGGGAGGTTGACGACAACCAAAATGGCGGTCATTACGATTCTCAGTGATTTATCAATACCGTCTGCCGCCATTTTTGCGGTGTAATGCGGTGCGCGGCTGCTCAGGCTAAATGCCTCGGCAACTTCGCTGTAATCAATTGGCACGCTTTTGCTCCATGCTATTTCGTGCGTGTTCAATTCGGCAGAAAGTTTGCGGTTTTGTCCGTCGCGGTAGTCGCTGTAATAGTTCAAATCGCCCCTTCGGATGCGCCAGTAGAACGCGCCGGCCGCGACTTCGACCCTGCCGCCGTAGTCGTAAAGTTTGCCGCAGCCTTGCGGTTGGCGGTTGCGGTCGAGGCGCGGCCATGTATTTTGGGTTTGGGAAAGGCTCCAGCCGTCATCGGATTCGACCAGCCACAGGAAACCTTGCGTCGGGTTGTAAAGCAGATATTCCGACCATTGGCCTTCGGGCGTGAGCACGCGGTTGGCGCCGTTAAACAGGTTGTCGAATGTTTCCTGTGCGTCGGTTTCGGCGTATCTGACTGCGCCCATAACGTAAAATTCGCGGTTTTTCAGACGACCTTGTCTGCCGACGGGCAGGGTAAACAGGTTTTGCTGCGCCGTGCGCATGGCGTTGGCGGTAATGAGTTCGGCTTTGTCTTTGCCGATTGCCAATTCGCTGCCGCAGCTTGGGCAGTTGAGATGGGAGGTGATGCCGCTGACCCAGTGGACGGACGAGCCGCAGTTGGGGCAGTTCTCAGAGGCGATGCTGCCTTTCAGACGGCCTGCGCTTTCTTTGATTTCGTCTTCGCTGCGGGTGTTTTCCAGCTTCAAATCATCCAAGCCCACCATGCGGCCGAAGAAGGTTTCGGGGGTGTCGCTGCTGTAATCGAGCGTGATGAAAAGGTCTTCGCAACGCCAGTCGGCGACTTTGTTCTGACGGTCTCCGTTCAAAACAAACGGCAGCTCGCCCTGCGCGGCAGCGCGTTTCAGGCTGATGTGGCGCACGTCTGAGGCGACATAGCGTTTGCTTTGGAAAGTCAGTTCGCTAAATCCCGCCCGAATGTCCTCAAAGCGCGGCGGGTTGTCGGTTTCGACGGGCATGGTCATCACATACAAATCGCCTGCTTCCGAAAGCCAGCCCGTCCTGCCGTCGTCAAACAGCACGTACCATTCGTTCCATGCGCCGTCGTCGTATTGCACCTGAAGCCGTCCGACCAGGGTGAAGCGTTGCGTAACAAATGTGCCGGTCGTACCGATTTGCAGCGGGCTGAAATCTTCCAGCAATGCGGAATCGCGGCCGGAATCGACGATACCGTCATCCTGCCGCACCAGCATGCTGTTGCAGTAGCCGCATACCAGCGTAACGGCTGAGGCGGAATGCGCTTCGACAGGCGCGCCGCAGCTCGGGCAGTCGGTTTTAAAGAAGGGGGGGGTTGACATGTTTGCTTTTCGGAAGTGGGTTGGAAGTTTCAGACGACCTTGCAATAGTGCGGGACGGATTGGGTTTTAAAAGTCGAAATATCGGCGGCTGGATTTTACCGTATAGACTGACCGAACCGGTAAAGGCCGTCTGAAACCGTTTTCAGACGGCCTCTTTCCTCAGCCGATCAACTGTTTCAACACTTCCGCTTTGGCTTTATCGTAATCCTCTTGAGCAATCAAACCGCCGTCCAACAGAGATTTGAGTTTCGCCAATTTTGCCTGCGGGTCTTCGGAGGCCGTCTGAACGTTTTGCGCGGATTGTGCTGCCGGTTGCGCCGCGGGCTGCATCATACCCGCCATCGCGCCAGCCATTGCCTGACCGACGCCTGCGCCCACGCCCAAGCCTGCGCCGATTCCGGCAAGCCCGCCTTCGTTTTGCGCGGCGAGCGGGATGGATTCGGCGGTTTGGTATTGGGTGTAGCGTCCCAAATCGCCGATGACGCCCATGGAAATTTTCTTATCCAAGGCTTCTTGGATGGCGGCAGGCAGAGTGATGCTTTCGACGGTGAAGTTTTCCAGCGTCAAGCCGAGTTTGGCAAATTCCGCGCCGAGCAATTCGCCGATTTTCTGCGACAGCAAAACCTGGTTTGCTGCCATGTCCAAAAACGGAATGCCTGAGCTGCCGAACGCCGCCGCGAGTTGGGTGACGGCGATATTGCGCAACTGGGTTTCCAGTTCGGCACCGCTGTATTCTGCCGCTACGCCGCTGACTTCTTTGAAGAATTTTGCCGGATCGCTGATGCGGTAGGCGTACATACCGAACGAGCGCAACTGCACCGCACCGAACTCGGCATCGCGCACGGTAACGGGTTGCGACGTACCCCATTTCCGCGCAAGCTGCTGTTTGGTATTGAAAAAGTAAACATCAGATTTAAACGGGGATTCAAAGAGCTTGTCCCAGTTTTTCAGGTTGGTCAGCAGCGGCAGCGTTTGCGTGTTGAGCGTGTAACGTCCCGGTCCGAATACGTCGGCGGTTACTCCCTCATCGACAAACATCGCCATCTGCGCCTCGCGCACGGTCAGGCTCGCGCCGTTTTGGATTTCCTCGTCGGCAATCGGGAAACGCCACATCAGCAGGCTGTCGTCGGGATTCGGCCATTGGATGACGTCGATAAACTGTTTCTTGATAAAGTTGAACATTGCGGTTCCTTATTTTGAAGAATGGGAGAATACGGAGCGGGGAGGAAATGCGGCCAGCCGTAAATTTTGCAAACTGTTTATAAAAATCAGGTCAAACAAGCGGCATTCAAGATACCTATGGACACGGACACCGCGCCAAACAGCGCGCCGACGGCGACGTTGTTGCCGATAAGTTCTTCCGTTGCGCCTTTAATCATCATCGTGGCGGCAAAATACACCAAAATCTGAATCACTGCCGCGGCAAGGCCCCACAGGATAAAATCGACGAAACTGACGCTGTGGGCAATGCTGGACGCGAGCGTCAGACAAAATCCGACCAGCGCGCCGCCGAACGACAAGGCGCAGGCAAGGTTGCCGTTTTTAATCAGCCGCAATTCTTCCGCAGGGGTAATCCGCAGATACACCGCGCCGAAAACGGCAGTCATCGCTACACCCGCAAGCATATATTGCAGGTAAAGCAGGTATTGGGGCAGGGAAATACTCACGATAGGGTTTCCTTGTCAGATAATTTTGATGTTTTTGATTATGCCATATTTCAACAGTAAAGGTCGTCTGAAAAGGGGTTCAGACGACCTTTACTGTTTTTTGCTTTGTTTGGGGTTTATAAGGCAGGCGGAGGCAGAAGAGAGAATGAGACTATAGTGGATTAACTTTAAACCAGTACGGAGTTGCCTCACCTTACCTTAGCTCAAAGAGAACGATTCTCTAAGGTGCTGAGGCACCAAGTGAATCGGTTCCGTACTATATGTACTGTCTGCAGCTTCGTCGCCTTGTCCTGATTTAAATTTAATCCACTATATTACCTGTCCCGCACTATTCTCGATAAGGCCTCAAAAAGCTCTAAAAATCGTCTGAAAAAATGCGCGGAGTTTTCCGCGCATTTTGCTTAAAACGTACTTTCGTTTTCAGACGGCCTTTTACAAGGCGGCGAGTACTGCGTCGCCCATTTCGGAGCAGGAAATGAGTTTTGTGCCTTCTTCGTAAATATCACCGGTGCGCAAGCCTTGTTGCAGCACTTTTTGGACGGCGCTTTCAACTTGTTGCGCGCGGGCTTCGTCGTTCAGGCTGTAACGCAGCAGCATGGCGAGCGAGAGGATGGTGGCCAGCGGGTTGGCTTTGTTTTGTCCGGCGATGTCGGGAGCAGAGCCGTGTGACGGTTCGTACAGGCCTTTGCCGTTTTCGTCCAGCGAGGCGGAGGGCAGCATACCGATGGATCCGGTCAGCATGGAGGCTTCGTCGGAGAGGATGTCACCGAAGATGTTGCCGGTGGCGATGACGTCGAATTGTTTGGGTGCGCGCACGAGCTGCATGGCGGCGTTGTCCACATACATGTGGGAGAGTTCGACGTCGGGGTATTGTTTGCCGATTTCTTCAAAGATTTCGCGCCACAGTTCGGTGGTTTCCAAGACGTTGGCTTTGCCGACGGAGCAGACTTTTTTGCTGCGTTTTTGGGCGGATTGGAAGGCAACGTGGGCGATTCGGCGGATTTCGCTTTCGCTGTATTTCATGGTGTTGTAGCCTTCGCGTTCGCCGTTTTCCAAAACACGGATGCCGCGCGGTTCGCCGAAGTAGATGTCGCCGGTGAGTTCGCGCACGATGAGGATGTCTAGGCCTGCTACGATTTCGGGTTTGAGCGTGGAGGCGTTGGCAAGCTCGGGGTAGAGGATGGCGGGGCGCAGGTTGGCAAACAGGTTCAGGTCTTTGCGGATGGCCAATAGACCGCGTTCAGGACGCAGCGGGCGGTCAAGGCTGTCGTATTGCGGGCTGCCGACCGCGCCGAGCAGGACGGCATCGGCTTTGCGGCAGAGGTTTTGCGTGAATTCGGGATAGGGATGGCCGTATTCGTCGTAGGCTTCGCCGCCTAATGGGGCGTATTCGTAGCTGGCATCCAAGCCTTGGGCGATGAGTTTGTCGAGTACGCGGACGGTTTCGGCGACGATTTCGGGACCGATGCCGTCGCCTCGGAGGATGGCGATATGTTTGGTCATGGCAAAATCCTTATGAGGGTTTGGAAAAGGGGAGATCGTCTGAAAACGGCGAAGCGTTTTCCATTTGTAAGAATGGTGTTTTCAGACGACCTTTTGTGTCTGTTTGCAGGTCGGTTTGTTTGAACGAGGCTGATTGTACCATTGCGGCATCGAGAAAGCTGCGTGGAAATCATGCAGGCGGATTCGTTGGGAACGCGATGGGCGATGTAGCCGAGTTTTACAGTATTTGCGAAGGATTGAAGGAAATCAGTAGCGTTCTGCTTCGATACGGATTTTAAAGACGGCTTTGCGTATGGACTTTTCTTCGCCAACCAGCGGGGCGTGCGCGTCGTTGGGAAAGAAGAGGGCAAACTCGCCCGGTTGGAGCGTGAGCCAGGTTTCCGGTTCGCAGTCGAAAAATTCGATGTCGCGCTTTTCGTCGTAGCCCAAACCGTTTTTCAGACGACCCCTGTCTATCCAGCCGTAGGTTTCTTCCCCGCTGATGGGAACTTGGATGTCGATGTGTTTCAAATGCGCTTCGGGCTTGGCTTCGGCTTTGCCCCTCATCGGTTCGCTGCCGACAAAGAGGCGGATATTGGGGTTTGCGCACGGTACTTGGCCGTCGGGCAGGGAGGCGAAATCCAGCGTTTGCAGCAGTTGGACGGCGTCGGCGAAGTCTGGGTGCAGCGCGGTGTAGCGGGCGGCGTTGGTGATGGTATCGGTAATCATGTTTTGCGGGAAGAGATGAAAAGGCCGTCTGAAAATTAAACCTCAGGGTGTAGCGAAGCCAATACGTTCTTCAAGATGCCTTGCCGGAAGACAAATAAGACTTCGGTATAGGCGGCACCATCTCCGATGACGGTCGTTAAGAAAAGGGTATCATCTTTAGCGCGGTAGTAACAGTGGCTCAGTTGCGTATTATCGCCTGCCTTTTCAAAATATGGGTCGAACAGGTGGTCATATTGGGCTCGGGGAGCGATTTGTGTTTTACCGTTGCGGAAAAAGGCAATTTCACGATAGTGGCTGAATGGAATTGTACCGTCAGTGCCGAACATTTCTTTTCCGCGATAATGGGAAAGTCCGTATTGATCGTGTGTAAACAGATGTTTTTCTTTCTTATAGTTGAAACGTTCCGATTTAATGCGCACGCCCATGCCGTTTTTTTGGCAGGTAAAGCCGTCGGCAGTAGCCGTAACGGGGATGCTTTCATAACGCGACAACGGAATCAGTCGCGAAGTATGCACCCAGCCATCCAGGCTTTTTTTGCCGCGCAAATCGTAGGTCATCTGCCAACCGTGTTCTAAATGAAGCTTTCCGTCCATCTCGGGGGTATAAACATGGGTACCGTTTGGAATTTTGATCAGGATTCGGCTTTGGGCGTTCGGTTTTTCGCGTAAGTTGCTGTATCCGTCAGGATCTTGAATTTCTGAGAATTCCGCATGTGCGGCGAGGCTGATAAAAAGTATAGGGAGCAGGATAATTTTTTTCATGGTGTTGTGTGTGAAATTGTTGGGTATGTTTTTCAAATATGATGGTAAAGAGTAACGACCTGATTGTGTGTTAATAAAAGAGGTCGTTTGAAAATTCGCTACGCTCGTTTTCAGACGACCTCATCGTTTATCAACCGTTAAACAGCCAAGGCTGGCTTTGGCGGCGTTTTTCTTCGAAATCGCGGATTTCGTCGGCATGTTGCAGGGTCAGGCCGATTTCGTCCAAACCGTTTAAGAGGCAGTGTTTGCGGTGTTCGGTAATGTCGAATTTGAACGTTTCGCCGCTTGGTGTGGTCAGGGTTTGTTCGGTAAGGTCGATGGAGAGCTGATAGCCTTCGTTGGCTTCGACTTCTTTGAAAAGCTGGTCAACTTGTTCTTCAGTCAACACAATGGGCAGGAGGCCGTTTTTGTAGCAGTTGTTGAAGAAGATGTCGGCGAAGCTGGGGGCGATGACGGCACGGAAGCCGTAGTCGTCCAATGCCCAAGGGGCGTGTTCGCGCGAGGAGCCGCAGCCGAAGTTTTTGCGCGTCAGTAGGATTTGCGCGCCTTGGTAACGCGGCTGGTTCAGCGAGAAATCGGGGTTCAGCGGACGTTTGCTGTTGTCCATGCCCGGTTCGCCGTGGTCGAGGTAACGCCATTCGTCAAAGGCATTGGGACCGAAGCCGCTCCGTTTGATGGATTTTAAAAATTGTTTGGGGATGATGGCGTCGGTATCGACGTTGCTGCGGTCGAGCGGGGCGACGATGGCGGTGATTTTGGTAAAGGCTTTCATGTTCTGTACTTTTTCGTTTGTCGAAGATTATAAAATGCCCCGATTTCCGGGGCATTTAAGATTGAATCAAGGCAGATTAGTAGGTTTTGTCTTTTTCTGCAGTATTGCTGACGGCGTTGCCGGCGGCTTTGACATCTTTACCCATGCCGGAAATAGTATTGCAGGCAGACAGCAAGGTCATTGCGGTCATGGCGATGAGGACAAATTTTTTCATAATCATAAGTTCCTTGTAGGTAGTCAATGTTCAATTAGTAGCTTTTTACTGATTCGGCGGAGCCACTGACTGCACTGCCGGCAGCGCTAACATCTTTGCCCATACCGGAAACAGTGTTGCAGGCTGACAGCAGAGTCATGGCGGTCAAAGCAATAAGTGCGAATTTTTTCATTTGAAGCTCCTAAATTTAGTCAATCAAAAAGTACAGGTTGTTTGCTGCGTTATTAATAATATGCTGCATCTTGATAAAAGGCAATAGCCCTGTACCGATGCGAAAATATTTATTTTTACAAATTACGGATGTCGGTAAAGCGTCCGTTGACCGCAGCGGCAGCAGCCATAGCGGGGCTGACAAGGTGCGTGCGCCCGCCGTTGCCTTGGCGGCCTTCGAAGTTGCGGTTGGAGGTGGAGGCGCAGCGTTGACCCGGAGTCAGGCGGTCGGCGTTCATGGCGAGGCACATCGAGCAGCCCGGTTCACGCCATTCGAAACCGGCGTCGATGAAGATTTTGTCCAAGCCTTCCTGTTCCGCCTGCCGTTTGACCAAGCCGGAACCAGGAACAATTAACACGCGCTGTACGTTGTCGGCTTTTTTACGACCTTTGGCGACGGCGGCGGCTTCGCGCAAATCTTCGATGCGGCTGTTGGTGCAGGAGCCGATGAATACGATGTCGACGGGGATTTCGTTCAGCGGCGTACCCGCTTCCAAGCCCATGTATTCGAGGGCGCGTTCCATGCCGCTGCGTTTGACGGGATCGGTTTCTTCGGCAGGATTCGGTACTTTGCCGCTGATGTCCAAAACCATTTCGGGCGATGTGCCCCATGTTACTTGCGGTTCGATGTCTTCGGCTTTGAAACGGTATTCTTTGTCGAATACCGCGCCTTCGTCGGAAACCAGCGTGCGCCAGTATTCGACGGCTTTGTCCCATGCTTCGCCTTTGGGTGCGAAGGGTTTGTCTTTGACATAGTCGATGGTGGTTTGATCGACGGCAACCATGCCGGAGCGCGCACCTGCTTCAATCGCCATGTTGCACAGGGTCATGCGGCCTTCCATCGAAAGGCTGCGGATAGCTTCGCCGCCGAACTCGATGGCGTAGCCCGTACCGCCTGCCGTGCCGATTTGTCCGATGATGTAGAGGGCGACGTCTTTAGCGGTAACGCCCGGTTTCAGACGACCTTCAACGGTAATCAGCATGGATTTGGATTTTTTCGCGGTAATACACTGGGTCGCCATGGTGTGTTCGACTTCGGAAGTGCCGATACCGTGTGCCAGTGCGCCGAATGCGCCGTGGGTAGAGGTGTGCGAGTCGCCGCAGACGACGGTCATGCCGGGCAGGGTCGCGCCTTGTTCCGGTCCCATAACATGAACGATGCCCTGACCTTTATCCATGAACGGGAAGTAGGCGAGTGCGCCGAATTCTTTGATATTTTTGTCCAAAGTATCGACTTGCAGCTTGGAAATCGGGTCTTGGATGCCTTTGTCCCAATCGCCGGTCGGGGTGTTGTGGTCGGCGGTGGAGACGACGCTGTCGATACGCCACAGTTTGCGTCCCGCCATTTTCAGGCCTTCAAACGCTTGCGGGCTGGTGACTTCATGCACTAAATGACGGTCGATGTAAAGCAGGACAGTGCCGTCTTCTTCTTCGCGGACGACGTGGCTGTTCCAGAGTTTGTCGTAGAGGGTTTGTGCGCTCATGATGGGTTATCTTTGCTTATTAATAATAGGAGTAGATGGTTTGTTTTGATGGGCGGATTTTAGGCTTTTTACAGGGGTAGCGCAATAGAAATTTGTCTAATTTCTACTTTTTCACATAAAAACCTAAAAATAACTTTCAAAAATTAGACAAATTGTAGAATTGTTGACAAAAAGAGGTATTTTATTTGAAACAATGCTTGTCGTACCGCCTAAAAAAGCACTATCATTTCCATCCGTATCCCACATCCGACAACAGAGGTATAGAGAATGAAATTACCGGTTATGGCTGCCGAACATCTGTCGCAACTTCAGGCGTTTGAAGCGAAAATCTTGTGCAACCACGCCAAAATCGAAGCATGGTTCCGTTCGCAATGGAACGCGCACCGCCCGCCGTTTTACGGTTCGGTCGACATCCGCAATGCCGGTTACAAAATTTCGTCTATTGATATGAACTTATTCCCCGGCGGCTTCAACAACCTGAATCCGAATTTCATCCCGCTGGCGGCAGTGGCGGCGCAAGACGCGGTACAGCGTGCCTGCGAAACGGCAAAATCCGTATTGATTATTCCCGAAAACCATACCCGCAACACGTTCTACCTGCAAAACGTTTACGCACTCAGCGAGATTTTGCGCTCGGCAGGGTATGAAGTCCGTTTGGGCAGCCTGAATCCGGAAGTTACCGAACCAACCGAATTTGAAACCGCGTTGGGCGACAAAATCCTGCTGGAACCTTTATTGCGTACCCGCGAGCGCGTCCATCTTGCCGACGGCTTCTCGCCTTGCGTCGTCTTGCTGAACAACGATTTGTCCGCGGGTGTTCCCGACATTCTCAAAGGCATCAGCCAAACCGTATTGCCTCCGCTGCACGGCGGTTGGACGACGCGCCGCAAAACAGAACATTTCAGCGCATACAACCAAGTTGCCGCCGAATTTGCCAAGCTGATTGACATCGACGAATGGCAGATTAACCCGTATTTCGAAAAAATCGGCGGTTTGGACTTCCAAGAGCGCGAAGGTGAAGACGCGTTGGCGGAAGCGGTAGAACGCGTGCTGGCGAAAATTCAAGCCAAATACGACGAATTGGGCATTACCGACCAGCCTTTCGTTATCGTCAAAGCCGACGCAGGTACTTACGGCATGGGCGTGATGAGCGTCAAATCCGCCGACGAAGTGCGCGGACTGAACCGCAAAAACCGCAACAAAATGGCGAAGGTCAAAGAAGGCTTGGAAGTCAGCGAAGTGATTGTCCAAGAAGGCATTTATACCTATGAAACCATGAACGGCGCCGTGTGCGAACCCGTCGTTTATATGATGGACCGTTTCGTTATCGGCGGCTTCTTCCGCGTACACGAAGGACGTGGTGCAGACGAAAACCTCAACGCCGGCGGTATGGTGTTCGTCCCGCTGTCCAACAGCATTCCCACCGGCAGCGGCGACAATTCCCAAGAAGCTCCCGAAGCCTGCAAGCGCGTATTCGAACAATGGGACTCGCTCGGTATGCCGCGTTCCGAAAAAGACTGCGACGTGGACAACGAACACAACCGCCTCTACGTTTACGGTGTGATGGCACGACTGTCGCTGCTTGCCGCCGCGCTTGAGTTGGAGCAAACCGCGCCGTAAAGGATTACTTAAAATAGTGAAAGGTCGTCTGAAAACTTGAGATTCAGGTTTTCAGACGACCTTTTTCATGACGTTTGTAGGAAATTCAATTATTATCCCCACCTGATTTCAAAACTAATAATAAAAAGGGAAACAGTTTTGCTGAAATATTATGGATTGCCGTTTTGGGCAGTCGGCGTCATCGCCTCGTTCGCTTTGCCGTCCATACCGCATTGGGCTGCGTGGCTGGCGGCGGCATTGGTTTTGCTGGCGGCTTCGCGGCGGTTTGCGGTGGCGGGAATGATGCTGTGCGTCCTGCTCGGCGCAGCTTACGGCGTATTTCGGACGGAAGCGGCTTTGTCGGCGCAATGGCCGCTGAACGGGGCTTCGGAGTCGGTGTTGACGGTTGAAGTCGCAGATATGCCGCGCGGCGACGGGCGGCGGGTGCAGTTTGCGGCGAAGGCGTGGACGGAGGATGGGCGGCAGTTTGATTTATTACTGTCGGATTATCAGAAACGCGATTGGGCGGTGGGCAGCCGCTGGAAGGTGTCGGCACGGCTCAAGCCGGTTATCGGCGAAGTGAACCTGCGCGGGTTGAACCGCGAGGCTTGGGCGTTGGCAAACGGTTTGGATGGCGCGGGTACGCTGGGCAAAGGCAGGAGCTTGGTTCGCGAGGGCGGCGGTGTCGGCTTGGCGGTGTGGCGCGATGCGGTCAGCCGCCGTTGGCAGGCTGTCGGGGCGGACAGTCCGGATTTTTCGGACGGTATCGGTCTGATGCGGGCTTTGAGCATAGGCGAACAATCGGCGTTGAGGCCCGAACTGTGGCAGGCATTCCGACCTTTGGGTTTGACGCACTTGGTCAGTATTTCGGGGCTGCACGTTACGATGGTGGCGGTGTTGGCGGGTTGGCTGGTCAAACTGATTTTCAGACGACTGCCTTGGATACCGGCAAAACCACGCGTGTGGATTTTGGCGGGCGGCGCGGCAGGGGCTTTGTTTTATGCGCTGCTGGCGGGCTTTTCCGTACCGACGCAGCGCAGCGTTTTGATGTTGGCGGCGTTTGCCTGGGCTTGGTGGCGCGGCAGTCTGTCTTCGGGCTGGACGGCGTGGTGGCAGGCTTTGGCGGTGGTGGTGTTGATTGATCCGTTGGCGGTTTTGGGCGTCGGCACTTGGCTGTCGTTCGGCTTGGTTGCCGCCTTGATTTGGGCTTCGGCAGGTCGTCTGAAAGAACGCGGCTGGCGTTTGGCTGTACGCGGACAATGGGCGGCGACGATGTTGTCGGTGGTATTGCTGGGCTATATTTTTGCGTCGTTGCCCATCATCAGCCCTTTGGTCAATGCGGCGATGATTCCTTGGTTTTCTTGGGTATTGACGCCGTTGGCGCTGCTGGGGTCGGTGTTGCCGTTCGCGCCTTTGCAATGGGCAGCGGCAGGTTTGGCGGAATATACCTTGCGCGGCTTGGTTTGGCTGGCGGAGGTGTCGCCTGAATTTGCTGTAGCCGCCGCGCCTGTGCCGCTGTTGGTTTTGGCTTTTGCAGCGGCTTTGCTGTGGCTGTTGCCGCGCGGACTGGGTCTGCGGTCTTGGGCGTGTTTGGTGTTGGCTGGATTTGTGTTTTACCGCCCCGACCGTTTGGACGACGGGTTGGCGCGGATTACCGTGATGGATGCGGGACAGGGTTTGTCGGTGTTGGTACAAACGCGCAGCCGCAACCTGCTGTTTGACACGGGTACGGCGCAGGCGGCGCAAACAGGCATCGTGCCAAGCCTGAACGCCATGGGCGTGCGCCGTTTGGACAAGCTGATTCTGTCGCATCACGACAGCGACCACGACGGCGGTTTGGACGCCGTTTCCGATATTGAAATCGGCGAAACGCTGGCGGGACAGCCTGAGTTTTATCCGAACGCAAAATTTTGCGCCGAAGCGCAATGGCAATGGGACGGCGTGGATTTCGAGTTATTGAGGTCGTCTGAAAACCCGGTCGGCGAAGACAATGACCGAAGCTGCGTCCTGCGCGTCGTTTCCGACGGACAGGCATTGTTGGTTACGGGCGATTTGGGCGTCAAAGGCGAAGCGGGGCTGGTAGAACGCTACGGCAGCTCGCTGTACAGCCAGGTTTTGATATTGGGACACCACGGCAGCAATACGGCTTCATCAGGCGGCTTCCTCAACACGGTCGCCCCCAAATACGCCGTCGCTTCCAGCGGCTACGCCAATGCTTACAAACATCCCACGCCCGCCGTCCAAACCCGCGTCCGCGCACACGGCGCGACTTTGTTGCGGACAGATTTGTCGGGTGCATTGGTATTTGAACTGGGCGGCGATGAAGTCTTTAAAGGTCGTCTGAAAAAGGATAAGTTTTATTGGCAGAAAAAGCCGTTTGAGTAAAGCGGTTTGCTGTATGAACAAAGCCGTCTTTCAGACGGTTTTTTATTTCTGCATAATGGGTAGGCATTCGGTAAATCTTATTGATTTTATGATATAATTTCGCCTTTTTTTATTGACGGCAAGGGACTTTTGCAACGTGGACTGGATGAACAATCTGTTTTTGCTCGGCGGGGCGTTATTGTTTTTAAGCGTGGTTTCGACCACTTTGTCGGCAAGGCTGGGGATGCCGCTTTTGTTGGTGTTTCTGGCGGTTGGAATGTTAGCGGGTGAGGACGGTATCGGGCGCATCGATTTTGACAATTTCGTTTTGGCCAACGTCATCAGCCAGCTTGCGTTAGCCGTCATTTTGCTTGATGGCGGGTTGCGGACCCAGCTTTCAAGTTTCCGAATTGCATTGAAGCCTTCTGCGGTATTGGCGACATGGGGCGTGTTTGCCACCGTGTTGCCTTTGGGCTTGTTCGCCACGTTTTATTTGGGTTTGGATTGGAAATTCGGCGTACTGATGGCGGCGATTGTCGGCTCGACCGATGCGGGGGCCGTGTTCAGTCTGCTGCGCCACAGCGGCGTGCGCCTGAATGACAGGGTACAGGCGACTTTGGAAATCGAATCCGGTGCGAACGATCCGATGGCGATTTTTTTAGTTACCGCCCTGATTACCATGATTACCAACCCCGAACAATCAGGTGTGTTGGCGTTTTTATGGATGCTGCTGCTCCAAATCGGCTTCGGCCTACTGATGGGGTGGGCGGGCGGAATGGTGTTGGCGAAACTCGTACGTCGTCTGAACCTTGCGGAAGGATTGTACGCGCTGATGATTGTGTCAGGCGGCCTGTGGGTATTCGCATTTACCAATACCATCGGTGGCAGCGGCTTCTTGGCGGTTTATCTGGCGGGGATTATCGTCGGCAACCAGCATACCCGCGCAACCGAACACGTTTGGCGCGTGATGGACGGCCTGGCGTGGCTGGCGCAGGCGACTTTGTTCGTCGTGCTGGGTTTGTTGGTAACGCCCAGCAGCGTTTGGGAAAAAAGCGTCGATGCCTTGGTTATTGCCGTATTCCTCATGCTGGTTGCCCGCCCGCTTGCCGTTTTCAGCGGCTTGTGGAAATTCGGATACAGTGTGCGTGAAAAAGCCTACATCAGTTGGCTCGGGTTGCGCGGCGCAGTACCGATTTCTTTGGCGATGATGCCTTTAGTCATGGGTGTGCCGAATTCTGAACTGTTGTTCGATGTCGCCTTTGCCGTCGTCGTACTTTCCCTACTGATTCAAGGAACGACGATACCCGTCATGGCGCACCTGCTCAAGGTCGCCATGCCGCCCAAACCCGAGCCGGAAGGAATGCACGACATTTGGCTGTCGGAACGCGAAGCCGTGGCTTTGTTTTCTTTCAAGGTAACGAAGGAATCTGAGGCGGAAGGCAAGCATCCCGATGCCGTCGCCCCCATTTCGGAGTCGTTTGACTTGCGCTGTTTCGCGCTGATACGTGACGGGCGGAAAATCGAAATGCAGAACGATACGGTTTTGAGGGAAGGCGATACGGCTTGGTATATCCTGCCTGACAGCCAAGTGGACAAAATGGCGAAATACTTCAGTGAAACCGGGCAGAATGTGCGCGAAAATTTTGATTTCTTCGGCGAATTTGCCGTCGACCCGTATGTCAATACCGGCGATTTGGCAGCGGCGTACGGGTTGAAGCTGGAAGACGGCGAAGCCGGTATGAGCCTGCTCGAATGGTTTCAATCCAGAGGAGGCAGCGCGCAGCCCGTCGAGGGTGACCGCATTGTCGTTGACGGGTTTTCATTGACGGTTAAAGAAACCGATCAGAACGGTGTCGTGAAGAGTATGGGGTTGAAAGTACCGCGTCGGGAAAGCTAGGCTATGTCGTGATTTCTACATAAAAAACCAAACGACGACAGATTTTCTGTATATTGGTTCTTGCAATATTTATTGCGGTGATGGTGCGGTCTTATGTTTGGGAACAATATAGTGGATTAAATTTAAATCAGGACAAGGCGACGAAGCCGCAGACAGTACAGATAGTACGGCAAGGCGAGGCAACGCCGTACTAGTTTAAAGTTAATCCACTATACCAAGCCGTACTCCACTACCTGCACATACGCAGCCAACAGCGTACCGCAGACCACTACGGCATTTCCCGAACCCACCTGCGACGTTGGATAACCGTCTATCAAGAAGGCGGCATCGGCGCACTCGAACATCCCCAATCCAAAACCATGCCCCGCCACCGTAAAAACCTCTTCATCACCGACAAGCTCGATCACGAAAAAAGCACAGGCAGAGTTTATCGAAGAACTGTGCTATATGCGCGCAGAGGTTGCCTACCTAAAGGAATTAAAAGCCCTCAGCCAAAAGCAGACCGCAAAGGGCAAAGCCAAACCGTCCAAACACTGAGGGCGCAACACCCGCTCAAATACCTGCTGCACATCGCAAACCTGCCCAAAAGCAGCTTCTACTACCCCCACCAAGACCGGCCCGACCCCGACGAAACCGACAAAGCCCTTATCGCCGAAATCTACGAACGGCATAAAGGACGCTACGGGCAAAGACGCATTGCCGCAGCATTGGGTTGGAACCACAAAAAAGCGGCGCGGTTGATGAGGCAGTTGGGGCTGAAAGCCCTCATACGGGTGAAAAAAAGCCTACCGCCAGCCCGCCATGGGCGAAATAAAGGAACGATGCTGCATTCCGACCAAGGCGTGCTGTACCGTGCGGTGGGATATAGGGAATTACTTGCCCGACATACCATGGTTCAAAGCATGTCGCGTAAGGCGAACTG
>NZ_KV814867.1:0-10285 GCF_001814135.1 Neisseria sp. HMSC067H09
AAAGGTCGTCCGAAATCCCTTTCAGACGACCTTTATTAATCTAAATACGCTATTAACCAAATATCTCTCACCTTAACGCTGCAGCAAGATTTCCAATACAAACTTGCTTCCTACATAAGCGAACATTAGGCTGACAAATCCGATGATTGTCCAAACGGCTGCTTTTTTGCCCCGCCATGCCGTCATACTGTGTTTAAGCAGCAACGCACCGTAAATTATCCATGAGAGAATGCCGAATACGGTTTTATGGGTAAATGTAACGGGTTTACCGAATACAGCCTCTGCAAAAAATGTCCCGCTGACAACCGAATAGGTTAATAAGATAAAACCTACCCACATCCCCTGGAACATGAGCTTTTCCAAACTCAGTAAAGACGGCAGAAAACCGGACAAACTGGAAACACGTCGCCTATGCAGGTTACGGTTGAGCAGCAAAATCAAAACGGCAAACAAGGTCACAATACCGAATAAACCGTATGCCAGCAACGATGTACCAATGTGCGACATAAACGGCAAATCATTGATTTGGTAACCGACATATTTCCCAGGGAACAGCGCACCCAATAACAAGGTAAACGCTGCACATGGATATAAAAGCAGCTGCAATCCGCGCAGACGATAGAAAAAACTACCAACGAAATACACCAGCAGCATCAACCATACAATCAAACTGACGGAATAACCGAAGCCCATAATCAATACTTTGTCTTGAATGACGGGCATGAGCAATACGGCACCGTGCATAGTTAACGCGGCACCCAAAACTGCCAGTTCGGCTTTTAGGGGATAATCTTTAATCTCTCGGGTCTTGTGATTGAACCAAACGAATATACCCAATCCGGCATACACCAGTATCAGGCAAATCAGGATAGTCGGCATAACAAACTTTCTTGGCGCGCATACATAACCGCACGCGATAGTGTAAAATAATCTCAATTTTATTTTAGCAAAGAATGCCCCGAACAGGGCAGCTATTATCATTACCAAGGACAAGCATGTTAGACAACTTAACCAACCGCTTTAGTAAAGTTTTCAAAAATATCCGCGGTCAAGCAAAACTGACAGAAGACAACATTAAAGAGGCGCTGCGGGAAGTCCGCCTTGCCCTGCTCGAAGCGGACGTAGCCCTGCCCGTCGTAAAAGAATTTGTCAACAACGTCAAAGAAAAAGCCCTCGGGCAGGAAGTTGCCGGCAGCCTGACGCCCGACCAAGCCTTTATCGGCGTCGTCAACCAAGCCCTGATCGAATTGATGGGCAAGGAAAATTCCTCTTTAGACTTGGCGGCTGTGCCGCCTGCTGTCGTTTTAATGGCAGGTCTGCAAGGTGCGGGTAAAACCACCACCGTCGGCAAACTCGCCCGCCTGCTGAAAAACGAACAGAAGAAAAAAGTCTTGGTCGTTTCAGCCGACGTGTATCGCCCTGCCGCCATCGAACAGTTGCGCCTTTTGGCTGAGCAAGTCGGCATTGACTTCTTCCCTTCCGATTCCAATCAGAAACCTGTCGAAATTGCCACTGCTGCGATTGATTATGCAAAAAAACACTTTTACGACGTCTTGATGGTCGATACCGCCGGACGCTTGGCGATTGACGAAGAGATGATGAATGAAATCAAAGCGCTGCACGCAGCCGTCAATCCTGTAGAAACCTTATTCGTCGTCGATGCCATGTTGGGCCAAGACGCTGTAAACACCGCACAAGCATTTAACGAAGCCTTGCCGCTGACCGGCGTCATCCTGACCAAAATGGACGGCGATTCACGCGGCGGCGCGGCATTGTCTGTGCGCCACGTCACCGGAAAACCCATCAAATTTATCGGTATCGGTGAAAAAATCACAGGACTCGAACCCTTCTACCCAGACCGCATCGCCAGCCGTATCCTCGGTATGGGCGACGTGTTGAGCCTGATTGAAGATGTCCAAAAAGGCATAGACGAAGAAGCCGCCGCCAAAATGGCGAAAAAGCTGCAAAAAGGCAAAGGCTTCGACCTCAATGACTTTAAAGAACAAATCCAGCAAATGCGCAATATGGGCGGACTGGAAAGCCTGATGTCAAAAATGCCGGGCGAACTGGGTCAGATTTCCAAACAAATTCCCGAAGGCACGGCAGAAAAAGCCATGGGTAAAGTCGAAGCCATCATCAACTCCATGACACCCAAAGAACGCGCCAACCCAACCCTGCTCAAAGCCAGCCGCAAACGCCGCATTGCCGCAGGCGCCGGCACCAGCGTAGAGGAAGTCAACAAAATGCTCAAACAGTTTGAACAATCGCAACAAGTCATGAAAATGTTCAGTGGAAAAGGACTGGGCAAACTGATGCGTATGGCAAAAGGCATGAAGGGTATGAAAGGAATGTTCCCCGGAATGTAATCGGCAGGAAATATTAAGAGAGGTCGTCTGAAAACTGAAATTGGGTTTTCAGACGACCTCTTCATATTGAGATTCTAGTCAGTCAAAAGCATGGCCATCTACTATTATAAAAAAATAATAGTCAGCCCCTAACTGTAAAGTGCAACCGCCTTTACCCATGCAAGCACCTCCCGAGACAGTTTGCGCAAATAATTTAACGTCGAATCACCGCACGCCCCTGAAGCATACAATTCAACAGTTTTACCCTGCCAGTAGCGCTTAGCAAGCCAAGAGGCACGCGCGAGATGGAAAGCATCGCTGACAATGATGATTTCGTTCGCATCCCATAGCTTCGGTACACTCAGCACGATATTTTCATATGTGCTTTCCGAATGTTCTTCCAACCGTATTTTTTCCGACGGTACACCCATTTCTACTGCCATATCACGCATAATTTGAGCTTCATTGCTGCCGTCGTTGTCCGTTCCTCCGCTCATCAGCAATTCGCCCACCTTACCTTGCCGATACAGCCTGACACCAGCTTCAACCCGCGAGCGCAAACAAGGATTCGGTTTTCCTCTGCGGTTAACAGCATTACCCAAGACAACAGCAATATCGGCAGAAGACAGGGTTCCAGACGACCTTTTTTCCACATTGACTGCGCATAGATGCAGCCAGCTCAAAACAGCACACCATACCAAAAGACAAACGATGCACAATATCCAATACTTTTGCATTAATACTCCGGTGGATTTTGACCTTTGGGCATCATAGCATAATCTCTTTCACCATCTTCCAAGGTTTCAGACGACCCCTTAGCCGCCAATTACTTATTGCATCCCTCCCCTTCCATCTTTATAATGCGCACACTCTTACGGGAGTAGCCATCTGATTTTCACTGACAATCAGAGCCGTTATCAACATAATTGACCGAGTTCGACAAAGATCAGTCATGGTGGCGGCATCTTCCTGACAACAGGAAGACAGGCAAGACGTAAGCGTTGTCCATACCCTTGCGGGCGGTGTGTGCAACGCTTTTTGTTTTTGCCCGCTTCGGTTGAGTATCTTATGGAAGCATTTTTCTCTTCAATGTTGGGCGTTGCCATTGCCGAAATCGGCGATAAAACGCAACTGCTCGCCCTTTTCCTTGCCGCTCGTTTCGCCCAGAAAAACGCGGTAGTCTCCGGCATCTTCATTGCCACTTTACTGAATCATTTGGTCTCCGCATTTGTCGGCGTATGGCTGGCGGAAACCGTTTCCCCCGATACCGTCAAATGGGTCGTCGGCATCAGCTTCATCGCGGTCGGCTTGTGGCTGCTCCTGCCCGATAAAGATGAAAACCCGGACAGCCGTTGGCTCAAATACGGCGCGTTCGGAGCGACGGTTTTCCTGTTTTTCATGGCGGAAATCGGCGATAAAACCCAAATCGCCACGGTCTTGCTGGCGGCAAAATACCAATCCTTATCCATGGTCGTACTCGGCAGCGTTGCCGGATTGATGTTGGCAACCGTCCCTGTGGTTTATTTGGGCGATATGCTGATGAAAAAAATCCCCGCCAAAGCCGTGCGGATTTCCGCCTGCGTACTGTTTTGCGTATTGGGCGCCATCACTTTGTCCGGCGGCGGCATTATGTTGAAATAGGTCGTCTGAAATGTGGGAAATCTTATTCAGGCATCCGGATTTTGTCGCCGTCAACAAACCTTGCGGCGTATCCGTACATCAGGAGGAGGGCGAAGTCAGCCTGACGCAGACGCTGGCGGCGCAACTCGGCCTTGAGCAGGTTTGGCTGCTGCACCGATTGGACAAGCTGACCAGCGGCGTGTTGTTGTTTGCCCTGAACCCGCAAAGTGCGTCGGCGCTGGCGCAGCAGTTTGCCGCCAAAACCATGCGTAAAACTTATTTGGCGCTGGCAACGGACAAGCCGTCTAAGAAGCAAGGTTGGATCAAAGGCGATATGGAAAAATCGCGGCGCGGCACATGGAAACTGACGCGCGGCATGGAAAATCCCGCCGTGACCGAATTTGGCAGCCACAGTTTAGAACCCAGCCTGCGCCTGTTCGTCCTGCATCCGCATACGGGCAAAACACACCAACTCCGTGTCGCCATGAAAAGTTTGGGCAGTCCGATTTTGGGCGATATGCTCTACGGCGGGAAGCCTGCATCGAGGATGTTCCTCCATGCATGGAAGATCAAATTCGACTATCAAGGTCAGACGTTTGAAATTGTCGCGCCTTTGAGTGAGGAATGGCCGCCATTGGATTTCATTCATGAATAAATCCAAAATATCTGACAAGGTTTCGTGTATCGCATCAGCTAATCGAAAATAAAAAAACCGCTAAGAAAGCGGACAGTAAGGGAAACACCTTTTCAAAGTCGAAAATAATACGGGCGGCGTGGTTTTCTTTCCAGCGGTGTAGGTTATTGGTATGCCATCGGCGGGCGATGGCTTCAAAGGTATTAAGGGCGGCGGCTTGCCGTTCGCGCTTTTCCTGTTGCTTGGCTTCGCTGGGGTCTCGCCCGATACAAGTAAGCGGCGGGCATTTTCGGCGGCTTGGCGGGCTTCTACCAGTGATACGGTCGGATATTTGCCGATAGTAAATGTTTTCTCTTTGCCATCTATACGGTATTTCAGGCGGAAAATTTTCCCGCCTGCTGGGGTAACTTCAAAATACAATCCGCCGCCGTCAAACAGCTTGGTCTTTTTCCCTGTTTCGGTGGGCTTGGCGTTTTTGATTTGGCGGTCGTTCAGCTTCATTTTTACGGTATTTTTTCGAGGTATTTTTTCGAGGTATTTTTCAGATACCGCAAAAGATACCGTAAATTTTGGTTACTTCAATTAAGCTGAATTAGACGGAATTATACAATCAGGAAGAGGACGGCAGGATAGTAATCAGCCTGCAAGCCTTGTATTTATTGGGCTTGGTTAATGGCATTAGACAGGATTAAACAAAAAAAAAAACGCCTAGAATTTCTAAGCGTTTTTGTGTGTTGGTGCCGACAGCGAGATTTGAACTCGCACAGCCTACGGCCACTACCCCCTCAAGATAGCGTGTCTACCAATTTCACCATGTCGGCATTTTGAAAACTTTTATTTCTGCTGCTGAGGAGCGGGTGCAGCAGGTGCGGGTTGGTTTTCAGCGGGAGCGGCGGGCTTAGGTGCCTGCTGGGTTTGTTGTACGTTGCTGAAGTCCAAACCGTGTTTGTTTGTATGGGTATGGATATAAACCATTGCCATGCAGGTTGCGAAGAAGAAAGTCGCTGCGATGGCGGTTGCGCGGCTCAGGAAGTTTGCGTTGCCTGCGGAACCGAATACGCCCTGTGCGCTGCCGCTGCCTGACCCGAAGGTCGCGCCTGCGTCCGCGCCTTTGCCGTGTTGCAGCAATACTAACACAACCACCGACAAAGCGGAAATAATATTAATAATCCAGATAAGGGTTTTAAAGGCTTCCATATGTTTTCTACGAGGCTTGCGCTGCGTTGATGATGGCGGTAAATGAATCATATGATAATGACGCGCCGCCAACCAATGCGCCGTCTACATGAGGTACTGCGAAGATGTCGGCCGCATTGTCTGCTTTCACACTTCCGCCGTAAAGAACGCGGATTTTAACATCGCTTCCGCACAAAGACAAGATTTCTTTGTAGATGAATGCGTGCATGTCGGCAATTTGTTCTACGGTAGCGACTTTGCCGGTGCCGATTGCCCATACCGGTTCGTAGGCGACGGCGATGTTTTTGGTGTTCAGTCCATGCAATACGGAGAGTTGGTGGGCGATGACTTCGTGTTCTTTGCCGGCTTCGCGCTCTTCGAGGCTTTCGCCGACGCACAATAGGGGAATGAGGCCTACGTTGAGGACGTTTTCCATTTTGCGGCGTTGGATTTCGTTTTTCTCGCCGAAATAGAGGCTTCGTTCGGAGTGTCCGATGAGGACGATGTCT
This sequence comes from Neisseria sp. HMSC067H09, assembly GCF_001814135.1. NCBI lineage: Bacteria > Pseudomonadati > Pseudomonadota > Betaproteobacteria > Neisseriales > Neisseriaceae > Neisseria > Neisseria sp. HMSC067H09. The sequence goes on from NZ_KV814867.1 coordinate 6,285, forward strand.
GTGCCGATATCGGCGAGCATTTCTGCGGAAACTTCGCCTGTGTAGGCGCCGTTGTTGGGGAAGCGGCTGACGTCTTGGGCGCAGGTAAGGATGCGGTTGTTGAGGACAATCTGCATGGCGTTGTGCAGTTGCAACAGGTAAACGGTCGGGGCAGCAAGGCCGATGAGGACGCGTTCGGCGGTGGGCATGATGCGGAAGCGGTGCATGAGTGCGTTGTTGTTTTGGAGTCGGCCGTTCATTTTCCAGTTGCCGATGACCCATTTTTGATCCCACATTCCGATTTGGTGATACATCTTTTTTGCTCCGTGTTGTGTTTCTTTGGCTGTACGCTGCGTGTAGCGTGATGTAACGTGAAGTTTAGTGGATATGCGACGGGTTAGCAACTTGAAACGGGATGCCCGGGGTCGTCTGAAATGCTGTTTCAGACGACCTGTTTTATAATAACTGCTTGATATACACATATATAGGACATGGCTATGCACGCGCTTCATTTTTCGGCTTCGGACAAGGCCGCGCTTTATCGGGAGGTATTGCCGCAGATTGAGTCTGTGGTGGCGGACGAGACGGATTGGGTGGCGAATTTGGCGAACACGGCGGCGGTTTTGAAGGAGGCATTCGGCTGGTTTTGGGTGGGTTTTTATTTGGTCGATACGCGTACGGACGAATTGGTTTTGGCGCCGTTTCAGGGGCCTTTGGCGTGTACGCGGATTCCGTTCGGGCGCGGGGTGTGCGGTCAGGCTTGGGCGAAGGGCGAGACGATGGTCGTCGAGGATGTGAACGCGCATCCCGACCATATTGTCTGCTCGTCTTTGTCGCGTTCGGAAATTGTGGTTCCGCTGTTTTCAGACGACCTCTGTATCGGTGTATTGGACGTGGACAGCGAACATCTGGCTCAGTTTGATGAGACGGATGCTTTGTATTTGGGCGAACTGGCGAAGATTTTGGCGAAACGGTTTAAGGCTTCGCGTCAGGCGGCTTGAGACTGAAAAAACGGGCGGGCGGCGCGCGCTGAAGTTGGCGCGGCGGGAGTGTGGTTTTATAATGTCTGCCATTGCTAAAACAATTATTTAACGGAGCACAAAATGGATTTTGAAAAAGCGCGGTTCAATATGGTCGAACAGCAAATCCGTCCGTGGGATGTATTGGATTTTGACGTTTTGGACGCTTTGGAGGAGATTCCGCGCGAGCGTTTCGTGAGCGAGTCTTTGCAGGGTTTGGCGTATGCCGACATGGAGCTGCCGCTTGCCAACGGACATAAGATGCTCGAGCCGAAAATCGTAGCGCGGTTGGCGCAGGGTTTGAAGCTGACCCAAACCGATACGGTTTTGGAAATCGGCACGGGTTCGGGCTATGCGACCGCACTTTTGGCGAAACTGGCGGGTAAAGTGGTTTCAGACGACCTCGATGCCGAGCAGCAAAACCGCGCCAAAGCAGTATTGGACGGCTTGGCTTTGAACAATATCGATTATGTGCAAAACAACGGGCTGACCGAGCCTTCTGCGGGCGCGCCGTTTGATGCGGTTTACGTCGGCGGCGCGGTGGATAGCGTGCCTGAAGTATTGAAAGAACAGTTGAAAGACGGCGGCCGCATGGCAGTCATCGTCGGCCGCCGGCCGGTACAGCGCGCGCTGCTGATTACGCGCAAGGGCGGCGAATTTGAAGAAAAAGTCTTGTTCGACACGCTGGTTGCGCATTTGGACGACAAAGAAAACCGTCCTTTCGGCGATTTCGATTTTTAATCTTTTTTGAAATCAAAGGTCGTCTGAAAACCAGCCGGACATGGCGAAACGTTTTCAGACGACCTTTCATCGTCTCCATCATTTCACACACACAACATCATGACGATCCCGCAACTCACCCCGCTGCAACTGCAACAATGGCAGGAAGAAGGCCGCGCGTTCCATCTGCTGGACGTGCGCACCGACGAGGAAACCGCCGTCTGCGCCCTGCCTGACGCCATCCATATCCCGATGAACCTGATTCCGCTGCGCCAAAACGAGCTGCCCGACGACGATTTGCCGATTGTCGTTTACTGCCACCACGGCATCCGCAGCCTGCATACGGCGATGTATCTGGCGGACGCGGGTTTTGAAAATCTGTTTAACCTGCAAGGCGGGATTGATGCTTGGGCTTTGCTGGTGGATGGGACGATGGCGAGATATTGATAACGCTAAAAGGTCGCCTAAAAACCTTGATTCAGGTTTTTCAGACGACCTTCTTTCATATTTCCGCTTCAATAATGCGGCGGAATTTCATCACGCAGGCTGTAAGGTTCGCGCTCTCCGTTTGCGCCTTTGTCCTGCATTTTCTGATAAAGCAGCCTCAACTGCGCCTGCTGCAAATCCAGCGTCTGCTGCATTTTCGCCACCGTATCGTTCAGGCTGCCGATTAAGTCTTCCTGAAGCGCGGTTTGGATTTCCAGCTCGGTGATGCGGTGTTCCAATTCGTCCATTTCGCTCATTTACAGCACCATCGCGGCAATCCAGCCGGCAATCATCAGCGGGATATTGTAGTGGATAAAAGTTGGGATGACGGAGTCGCGGATGTGGTCGTGTTGTCCGTCGGCGTTCAAACCCATGGTCGGGCCGAGCGTCGAGTCGGACGCTGGCGAACCGGCGTCGCCCAATGCGCCCGCCGTACCGACGATGGCGACGGTTGCCAGCGGCGAGAAGCCGAGGCTGATACACAGCGGCACATAAATCGCGGTAATAATCGGCAAAGTGGAGAAAGAAGAGCCGATGCCCATGGTGACCAACAATCCGACAAACAACATGGCAAATGCCGCCATGCCTTTATTGCTGCCGAAAAGTTGCATACTGTGTTCGACCAGCGGTTTGATTTCGCCTGTCGCGGTCATGACTGCCGCAAAGCCTTGCGCCGCAATCATGATGAAACCGACCATCGCCATCATTTTGATGCCTTCGCCGAATACATCGCTGGCAGCGTCTCGGTTCATCACGCCGAGCATCATAAAGACGGCAAAACCCAGCATAGCGCCCAAAACCAGCGAATCTTCATACATCAACTGAATCGCAAAGCACACGCCGATTGCCACCGCCGCCACCAGACTGCGGTAAGCCGAAGGCTGGGGCTGTTCGGATGCTTCGCGGTTGTCTTCCGTATCGACGGTATTGGTTTGATAAATGCGTGATTTGCGGTAGTGGACAAACGCCGCCAGCAGCCCCGCCACCATACCCAGCGCAGGAATCGCCATCGCATGCATGACGCTGATGCCTTTTACGTCCATGCCCGCAGATTTGATGTTGCCCAAGAGGATGTCGTTCAAGAAAATCGCACCGAAGCCGTAAGGCAGGAACATATAAGTCGTCACCAAACCGAACGTAATCACACACGCCACCAGGCGGCGGTCGACTTTCAAACGGTTAAACACCAGCAAAAGCGGCGGAATAATCATCGGAATAAACGCGATATGGATAGGCACGACGTTTTGACTCATGATGCCCATCGCCAAAATAATCAGCAGCAGCGTCCATTTCACCGAACTTTCGCCTTTCGCGGCATCCTGACTGTTGTTGAGTTTGCGGATAATGCCGCCCGCAAGCTGCTGCGGCAGCCCCGAATAGGTAATCGCCATCGCAAACGCACCGAGCATCGCATAAGACAAAGAAATCCGCGCGCCGCCCTTCAAGCCTTCGTTAAACACGGGAATAATCCCCGACTGCGTTACATTGCCCGCCGTATCCACGACGTTTTCCAGCGGCATTCCCGCCACCAGTCCGCCGACGAACGCACCGACAGTCAGGCTCAATACGACGTGTACCCGCGATAGCGACAACACGAGCATAACGATTACTGCAACCACTACGGCATTCATGCCTTTTCTCCGTTTCAGACGACCCTCAGACCATCCGTTCACATATTAAAAAGAAACATCATAACCTAACATGATTTAACGGGCTAGGGCAAGCCGCCTTTCAGACGACCCGCCCTACTCCGCACCCAAAATAAAGGTCGGCGGATTCGCATTTGAAGTGCAACTT
>NZ_KV814868.1:0-20664 GCF_001814135.1 Neisseria sp. HMSC067H09
TAGGGGATTTTGGGGAATTTTGCAAAGGTCTCGGGTTGTATAAAAAAGAGGTCGTCTGAAAACGTTTCTTTTTTATTTAAATACATCGCCCCGCTGCCGGGACGCTCCGTCCGCGTAGGCGTGAGAATGGATTTCTAAGTTTGGAATAAAACAAACCGGATTCCTTTGATGGGAATCCGGTTTTTCTTTTCGATGATTGGATTTTCAGACGACGTTTTGGGTCGTCTGAAACCTTATCCATGCTCTTTACCTTCGTTTATTCAAAACATTATAGTGGATTAACTTTAAACCAGTACGGCGTTGCCTCGCCTTAGCTCAAAGAGAACGATTCTCTAAGGTGCTGAGGCACCAAGTGAATCGGTTCCGTACTATATGTACTGTCTGCGGCTTCGTCTCCTTGTCCTGATTTAAAGTTAATCCACTATATAGACTAGCTGTCAGACAAATACGGCTCGACGCTTTCCTTCAATATCTCGATCAATTCTTCGTCCATATAGCGGTAATCGTCAGGAATGTCCAAAACAATGATTTCCTTATGCTGCAAAGCGCGGGGAAACTGCGCCGACAGGCGGTTTTTATGTTTTTGTTCCATCACAAAAACCTTATCCGCCCATGCGATGTCGTTGATGGAAACGGTGTGCCGTGCGTTAGGGCTTGTGCCTGCGGAACGGGTCTGTACGTTCGGATAGCGTCGGAATACCGCTTCAGCGGTGGGGCTGCGCCATTGGTTGCGGCTGCAAATAAAAAGTGCGTTCATAGAAATTAAAAAGGCGGAAAAATATCCGCCTTGTGAAAATCATCTCGATTGAGTCGAAATGTGTTTTTAAGTTAATCAAACCATTCGGCTTCAAATTCATGCTGCCTGAAGGGGTAAACAAAGCCCAGTTTTTGCGCGCGTTTGACTTTATTCCTGCGGAAATACATCAAATCCCACTTTTTCTCGGGCTTGCTCACGGAAGGGTTTTTGCCGTGTACGCGATGGCTGGGTCGTTTTGCTTGATGCCGCCGCCATGCACGGCTGCGACTGTGGTCTAAATTGTCCATTATCTGCTTTCTAACTTCGTTTCGGAAATCGGGTTCAGCAGCCGCGATTTTTTCTGTGTTCGATTATTCAGCAAGAAAAAAGAAAATCGGATTGTAGCCAAATTAGCCTGACGATACAAGCATTTGACCGTCGTTGTGAAACAGGTCGTCTGAAATGCGAGACACCATTTACTTCTGCTTATCCAACGCTTCTTCATCCAGCGATTTCAACCATTCCAGCTTTTCGCCGATTTTGATTTCCAGCCCGCGCGGGACGGGTTGGTAGAAATCGGGTTCGTCCAAGCCGTCGGGCATATAGCTTTCGCCGGCGGCGTAGGCGTTCGGTTCGTCGTGGGCGTAGCGGTATTCGCGTCCGTAGCCCAATTCCTTCATCAACTTGGTCGGGGCGTTGCGCAGGTGGACGGGTACTTCGTCGCTGGCATTTTCTTTGACGAAACGGCGCATTTGGTTGTATGCCTTGTAGCCCGCGTTGGATTTGGCGGCGGCGGCAAGGTACAGCACGGCTTGTGCCAGCGCGAGTTCGCCTTCGGGCGAGCCTAAGCGTTCGAAGGTGGCGGCGGCATCGTTGGCGATTTGGAAGGCGCGCGGGTCGGCAAGCCCGATGTCCTCCCACGCCATGCGCACGATGCGGCGGGCGAGGTAGCGCGGGTCGGTGCCGCCGTCGAGCATACGGCAGAACCAATACAGCGCGGCGTTCGGATGCGAACCGCGCACGGATTTGTGCAGGGCGGAGATTTGGTTGTAGAAACTCTCGCCGCCTTTGTCGAAACGGCGGATTTGCGCCCCGAGACTGTCGGCGAGAAATTCGGCGGTCAGGGTTTTCAGACGGCGTGTGTCGGCAGCGCGTAAAAGTTGTTCCAACAGATTCAACAATCTGCGCGCATCGCCGTCGGCGGTATTGACGAGCAGATCCTGCGCATCGGCTTCAATTGTGAAATCCCGGTATTCGGGCAAGGCCAACACTTTGGCAATCAGCTTTTTGAGGTCGTCTGAAGACAAGGACTGCAAAACATACACCTGCGCGCGGCTCAATAGCGCGGGATTGACTTCAAACGACGGGTTTTCCGTCGTCGCGCCGATAAAGGTCAGCAAACCGCTTTCGACATGGGGCAAAAACGCGTCCTGCTGCGCCTTGTTGAAGCGGTGGACCTCATCGACAAACAAAATCGTCGCACGTCCCTGTTGCAAAGCGATTTCGGCCTTGTCGATTGCCTCGCGTATGTCTTTCACGCCGGAAAACACAGCGGAAACAGGCAGAAACTGGGCGTTGAAACTCTGCGCCAAAATCCGCGCCAACGTCGTCTTGCCCACGCCCGGCGGCCCCCACAGCAACATAGAATGCGGCTTCCCGCCTTCCACCGCCACGCGCAGCGGCTTGCCTTCGCCGATTAAATGCTGCTGCCCGATAACATCATCAAGCGTATGCGGGCGCAGGCGTTCGGCAAGCGGCGCATCGGGTTGGCGGGTGAAGAGGTCGGACATGGCGGTTTCCGTGAAAGAGGGTTTTCAGACGACGTGGATTATAGCAGGTCGTCTGAAAGGGGGATTAACGCTCTTTGGGCGTAATATCAATATAATTTTCATTCAAAATTTGTAGTGATTTCCCGCTGATGACGATACATTCCTCAGCTAATTTTGCAGCTTCCTCTTTTCCTTTGTTGTTTTCAGCAGTCGGTGGGCAGAAGACCTTAGTGTCTCCTAAGTTCCAAGCCATGTAGCCGTATAGGGCGTTGTTGCGTTGTTCGGGGGTAGTTGAGCAACGTATTCTCTTTTGTGGTTCTATGTTCTCCATTTCCTGTTTATTTAAAAGGGAAGAGCAGTTGAAAATTTGTTTAATTTTTTTTAAGTCATTTTTATCGATACCGTTGGTTTCCTGAACCCCGTTATTTTTTTGAAAATCATTGTGTAATAAGTACCATGATGAGTCTTTAGGCATTTCTACAAAGCGAACAGGATAAAGCATGCGAATTGAAAGGCTATCTATAAAATATGATATAGAGAATAATGCTATTATAGTGAAGATCATAGGTAATATACATATCATATATATATTATTTGGTTTTTGGTTGTTTAAAGATTTTATATAATACAACGCGGGTAATGCGTTAATTGTTAAAAGCAATGTTATAATAAATAAAAATAAGTATTGTTTATTGATCTCATTTATCCAACTTGAAGCAATTGGAATAAATACAAGTAGTGAATATGTTAGCATTAAAGAAGGAATAAGTATAAAGATTAAGATGTATAGAAATATTATATGTTGGTTAATATTTTTAACATTAAACGGATAGGTTTTAATAATATAAATAACGGAAGGTAGTGTTGCACACAGTAAAAATGTGAACTTTAATAATTTGGTAATATATTCTGTATCAATGATCTTTGTAGAAAGTATGATTATTCCAAAGAGCAAATATGGTGTCATTATGGAGGTTGATACATTTTTGATAGATCCCTCCTTGTTTTTTATTTCATATGCTATAGGTATGAAGAGATAAGGTAGTAAAAATGGAGTGAGAAAAAGAAGAAAAACTATTATAAATGTGACGAATGTCGTAGTTAAATTTGTGATAGTGGGTGTTAATTCGGGGTAAATACTTAGTTGCTGAATATATGTTAGGTAGTTGTATGAGGTAAATGCACCAAAAATCAATCCGATTGTTGCTAATAATGTAATTGCTTTAATTATGGTTTCTATTATATTGGTCAAATTTTTTTTATATCGTTTTTTTTGAGGTTGTACGAATTTATTTATTTCATATTTATGATGTGCTTTCAATTTAATATGCGGTTTGCGTTTTTCTGCCATTCTTAAACCCTTCTCATTCCAAACAGTTTGTCCAAAATTTCCTCAATTATATCGTATCCTCCCCAATCCCCCATCTCACACCGCTTACGGTATAATACGCGTTTGTTTAAAGACTTTGCGGGGCGTTTCGGACGACCTTGCGGCAAGGGATGGCTATGAATATGAAAAAGATGGTTGCCGTTGCTTCTGTGGCGGCGTTGTTGGGCGGTTGCGCTTATGATTCTGACTCAGCGTTCGGCGGTTTGGGCGGCGGTACGGGTATCGGTGGCAGCGTGGTGAAAATGGCGGTCGATCATCAATGCCGTTCGGAATTGAACAAGCGCAATGAGTGGCGTTTGATCGCGCTGACGATGAGCGCGGAAAAACAGCGCGAGTGGGAAGATAAAATCTGCGGCTGTGCGAGCGAGGAGGCGCCGAATCAGGTGTCCGCGCAAGAGTTGATGGATGTTTTGAATCCTTCTTCACGCGATCGGGCGATTGCGTCGGTAACGGTGAAAACCGTCAATGCTTGTTTCAAGCGTTTGTATAGATAATGTTTTTCAGACGACCTCTGTGTATCGGGGTCGTCTGAAAGTTTATAGTGGATTAAGGTCGGGATAGGGCGGCTTGCGGGATGGTTCGGATGATGGACGATGGATTTCCGAGGGCGGATTTCTTATTTTGATCGGCAATATTTTTGTTTTTATAGAGAAGAAATCATGAAATATATCAGTACACGCGGCGAGACGGCGCATAAACCGTTTAGCGAGGTTTTGTTGATGGGACTGGCGCCCGACGGCGGTTTGATGCTACCAGAGCGTTATCCGCAGGTCAGCCGCGAGACTTTGGACAAGTGGCGCGGTTTGAGCTATCCGGAGCTGGCGTTTGAGGTGATGAGCCTGTTTGTAACGGATATTCCGGCGGACGATTTGCGCGATATTCTGAACCGTACTTATACGGAATCGGCGTTCGGCTCTAAGGAAATCACGCCTGTGCGTACTTTGTCGGACGGTATCAAAATCCAAGCCCTGTCCAACGGCCCGACGCTGGCGTTTAAGGATATGGCGATGCAGTTTTTGGGCAACGCGTTTGAATATGTGTTGAACAAAAAGGGCAGGGAACTCAATATCTTGGGCGCGACCAGCGGCGATACGGGTTCGGCTGCGGAATATGCGTTGCGCGGTAAAAAGGGCGTGAACGTATTTATGCTCTCGCCCGAGGGCAAAATGAGCGCGTTCCAACGTGCGCAGATGTACAGTCTGCAAGACGAGAATATCCACAATATCGCCGTGAAGGGGATGTTTGACGATTGTCAGGACATTGTGAAGGCGGTGCAGAACGATGCCGCGTTCAAGGAAAAATACCATATCGGTACGGTCAATTCGATCAACTGGGGACGCATCGTCGCGCAAGTGGTTTATTATTTTGCGGGCTATTTCAAGGCGACGCAAAGCAATGACGAGCAGGTCAGCTTCTGCGTGCCGAGCGGCAACTTCGGCAACGTTTGCGCGGGACACATTGCCAAACAGATGGGCCTGCCTATCCGCCGCCTGATTGTTGCGACCAATGAAAACGATGTGTTGGACGAGTTTTTCAAAACCGGCGCATACCGCCCGCGCAACAGCGAGCATACTTATGTTACCTCCAGCCCGTCTATGGACATTTCCAAAGCGTCCAACTTCGAGCGTTTCGTGTTCGACCTGATGGATCGCGATCCTCAGGAAATCAATACGCTGTGGGCGGAAGTCGCGGCGGGCAAGGGCTTTGATTTGCAGTTTGCCTTGGAAAAAGTCGGCGGCAAATATGGCTTTACTTCAGGCAAATCTACCCACGCCGACCGCCTCGCCACCATCAAACAGGTTTACGAGCAAGATAAAGAACTCATCGACCCGCACACTGCCGACGGCGTAAAAGTCGCCCGCGAAGTGCGCGAAGAAGGGGAAACGGTTGTTTGTTTGGAAACCGCGTTGGCAGCGAAATTCGATGCGACCATACACGAAGCCGTCGGCGATGTCGCCATTCCGCGCCCCGCCGCGCTGGAAGGTTTGGAAAAATTGCCGCAACGCGTCCGAGTCGTGCCGAACAATGCAGCCGCCGTCAAAGAAATCATCCGCGAAACGTTAGACAAGTAATGCGTTGACCGAGAGGTCGTCTGAAAAGTTTCAGACGACCTCTGCCAGACAGCAAGCATTGTGATGATAAATATTTTCGTTTAAAATTGCGCGTTTGCTCTAATTCGGCATTATCTATTCACAGGCGAGAGAGGTCGTCTGAAAACCCTTTTAAACCATCATCCGCCCGACCCGCGCGATCAGACGGATTTACCGACAGGAAACTCAAATGGCAGCATTCAATACCCAAAAAGTATTGTCCGTACACCACTGGACGGATGCGTATTTCACCTTTACCTGCACCCGCGACGAATCGTTGCGCTTCGAAAACGGCCAATTCGTCATGGTCGGATTGATGGTGGATGGCAAGCCGCTGATGCGCGCATACAGCGTCGCCTCCGCCAACTGGGAAGAACACCTCGAATTTTTCAGCATTAAAGTCCAAGACGGTCCTCTGACCAGCCGCCTGCAACACCTCAAAGTCGGCGACGACGTGTTGATCAGCAAAAAACCGACCGGAACTTTGGTTGCCGGCGACCTGAACCCCGGCAAACACCTTTACCTGCTGAGCACCGGTACCGGCATCGCCCCTTTCTTGAGCATCACCAAAGACCCCGAAATTTACGAGCAATTTGAAAAAATCATCCTCGTGCACGGCGTGCGTTACAAAAAAGATTTGGCGTATTACGACCGCTTCACCAAAGAATTGCCCGAACACGAATACCTCGGCGACTTGGTTAAAGAAAAACTGATTTACTACCCGATCGTTTCCCGCGAAGACTACGAACACCACGGCCGCCTGACCGACCTGATGGTAAGCGGCAAACTGTTTGAAGACATCGGCCTGCCCAAAATCAACCCGCAAGACGACCGCGCCATGCTGTGCGGCAGCCCTGCCATGCTGAAAGACACCTGCAAAGTTCTGGATGATTTCGGTCTGACCGTCTCCCCGAAAACCGGCGTACGCGGCGACTACCTGATTGAGCGCGCGTTTGTGGACCAATAAGGGTTTTGTTTTTTAAGGATAGATAAAGGTCGTCTGAAAAGTTATGAAAACTTTTCAGACGACCTTTTGGCTTTTAAACCGATAATAGGTAAACGAATGAAAGAATCAGGTGGGAGAATTTATATCACATCGGCTTTGTGATACATTTCATATCTTTACAAACCGCTATATGAAAGGCGGCGGGTAGGCAGTTTGACTGTTTGACAGTGGATTCAAATAGAAAATATTTGTACCGTGATTGCCGCGGCAGGTATTTCTTATTTGAATTTACTCCTTTCTAATCTGCCGTTTCATTCCCGATTATCGCGCCCTTCATTGTTGCACATCAAAAATACAGGAAAACAAATGTTTTGGTACATCATAGGTTTTTGCGCCTTTGTCGTTTCGCTTCTCGCGCTTTGGGTCAACGCCAGCGCATTCGGTATGCAGGATGACGATACGCCGCAATCGGAATATGAAAAACGCCTTGGTCTGGGAACGAAATTGAAAGACAAGGAAACCGCCGCCAAAGAGCGTGCAGCCGCGCGGTTCCATCCGGACGATTGAGCCGTTTGGCAATATTGGTTTCAGACGGCATAAGGAGTCCGAACAATGAAAAAATGCGTTGTCCTGACCGGCGCGGGAATCAGCGCCGACAGCGGGTTGCTGACTTTTCGCGATGCGGGCGGTTTGTGGGAAGGGCATAGGGTTACGGATGTCTGCACGCCCGAAGCTTTGGCGCGCAATCCCAAGCTCGTGATTGATTTTTACAACCAGCGCAGGCTTCAGGCAAACGCCGCCGAGCCGAACGCCGCGCATCTGGCGTTGGTCAAGCTGGCGCAATATTACGATGTGCACATCATTACGCAGAATGTGGACGCACTGCACGAGAAGGCGGGCAGCAGCAAAGTATTGCACCTGCACGGCGAGCTGAACAAACTGCGCAGCACCGTCGATGAAGACGAAATCATCGAATTTACCGGCGAGCAGACCGAGGATGTGCGCGACAGCCAAGGCAATCCGATGCGCCCGCATATCGTGTTTTTCGGCGAACAAGTGCCGATGTTTGACGCGGCGGTTGAGGAAATACACGATGCCAATGTGGTCATGATCGTCGGCACGTCGATGCAGGTTTATCCGGCGGCTTCGCTGATTCATTACGCGCCGCTCGATGCGGAACGCTATCTGGTCGATCCGAACCCGCAAGGCGTGGGCGCGGATGTCGAAGTGATTCCGAAACGCGCGGCGGAAGGCGTGCCGGCATTGGTGGAGTATTTGATTGGTCGGGTTTGAGAATTAAGGAAAGGTCGTCTGAAGAAGTTTCAGACGACCTTTGGTATTGTATGGGGCTATCCGGTTGGAGATTGTTTGGGAGGAAGTTTAAATGTTAAGTGTGGATATTGTCTTCACTCTTGCACCTAGATGACTAACCTATCGTCGTCATTCCCGCGCAGGCAGGAATCCGGAAGTTTAAAGTTATGGCAGCTTTTAAATCATTCCGAAATGCCAAGGCCCGGATTCCCACCTGCGCGGGAATGACGATGGATAAGGGTTTCTTTGAGTTTTTTAAAGATAGGTTTGGTGTGGTTTTCGTGGGCAAAGCCCACGCTAATGCTTGCTGCAAATTAATTTATTCTTCCTGTTGCTTATTACGCTTATAAGCACAATATCCGCATAGTGGAGAAAACATTAGCTCTGAAGCAGGTATATTGCCACAACAAATTTTACAGACACTATCAAGCCCTTCTTTAGTGCAAGAATAGCAAATATTTGCAATATAATCATATGTTCCTCCGCAAGAAGGGCATATTACAACAGGCTCTTCTCCACCCTCTCTACATTCCCACCATTCTTTTTTATACTTTTCATCTAAGCATTCGCTAACTAATTCTGCATAATTCCAAGTTTTATTACACGATTTACATCTATATGTATGCTGATCAGCATACATACTGTTTACTCCATCTTCTACAGTGATTAAACCATAACCGCATTTAGAGCACTTGTGATTTGAGAGGGTTTCAAAAATCTCATCATGATAAAAATCTAGTTTATTTAAATTATCTAGACATATAGATCTTTCTTGTTCATATACATTATTGAGTGATAATAATGTATTCCATGTTGTATTATTAAATAAATCTTCAGGATTTTTATATAAATTATTTCTAATAAAATCATTAATAATAGGAAAGGCTTTCGCAATCATTTCTTTTACGGTATCGATAGGGAATTCACTATAATAATGTTCAATTTTATTGCGATAGGTATTTATATCGTCTAAATCCTTCCATGTAACATTAATGTTTAATGATTTAAATCTATCTTTAATAGATTGGACATCAACAGTTTTTTCACCTTTGCCTTTAGCAATAATATTATCGTCTTCTATAACCCATAAAATATTTTGTTTAATTAATACCTCATCAGAATTAGCTGGGCTTAATTCAGCTAACTTATATTTAAACAGTAGTAAAATTCCTGCAAAAATATTTCTAACACAAGAAATAATTCTACGATCATTTTGTTTGCTTAATTCATAATCTTCTATGCCAATTTCAATTGAGTTAATAGCATTTTGTAGTAATTTATTCATTTTTAGCTTTAAATCTTTGGTTAATTAGTAAGTTGGGATTTTAATCGAAAAAACGAAATAGTATTAGTATTGAATTTAAAACTCAATCTACAAAGGTCGTCTGAAAACCTAAATCCGTTTTCAGACGACCTTTGCTTTTTATTAACTTTATTGTCCGCGTAAAAACAGTGCGTCCAGTTCTTTCAGCGTCAGTTTTACCCAGGTCGGGCGGCCGTGGTTGCATTGGTTGCTGCGCGGGGTGTTTTCCATGTCGCGCAGGAGGGCGTTCATTTCGGGCAGGGTGAGCTGGCGGCCGGCGCGGACGGAGCCGTGGCAGGACATGGTGGCGAGGATGTGGTTTTCGTGTTCTTCGATGGTTTGGCTGCTGCCGACTTGGGCGAGTTCGCCCAATACGTCTTTGGCGAGCGAGACGACGTCGGCTTTGCCGAGCATGGCGGGGACGGCGCGGACGGCGAGGGTGTTGCTGCCCATGTCGGACAGTTCCAGCCCGAAGCCTGCCAGTGCTTCGGCGTGGTCGGCGAGGGCGGCGCATTCTTCGTGGGACGCGGCGAAGGTAACGGGGATGAGCAGGCGTTGGCTTTGCAGGTTGCCGTTTTCCTGCCGCTGGCGTTTCATTTTTTCGTAGTTGACGCGCTCGGCGGCGGCGTGCATGTCGATGAGCAGCAGGCTGTCTTCGGCTTGGGCGAGGATGTAGATGCCTAATAATTGGGCGATGGCGAAGCCGAGCGGCGGCAGTTCGGGTTTGGGGTCGTCTGAAAAGCTGCGTGCGGGGTTTTCAGACGACGTGGCGGACGTGCTGCCGAAGCGGGCTTGTTCGAATTGTGCCAACTCGATATCGGCTTCATCGGCTGCGGGGTTTTTGAAGAGTTCGGCGTAGGTGTTGAGGGCGGCGCGGCTTTCGCGCAGGGACAGGCTGCGTTGTTGCGGCGCGCGTGCTGCCTGATAGGGCATGGGGGCGGTTTTGCCGGAACTGAAGGCGTTGCGCGGTTCGGAAGTATGTGTGCTTGGTGCGGTGGCGAAAATGTTTTCAGACGACGCGGTCGGGTTTGGGTGAAACCCGCTATGCTCGTTTTCAGACGACGTTACCGCGGGACGGATGCCTGTGATTTCGTGCAACACTTCGCCTGCGTTGCCGACGCTTTCGGTCAAGTCGGCGCGGGTATCGGCGAGGGCTTTGTTGAGGGTGTGGAACACGAGTTGGTGTACCTGCTGGCTGTCGCGGAAGCGGATTTCGGTTTTGGTGGGGTGGACGTTGACGTCCACGGCTTCGGGCGGCAGGTCGAGGAAGAGGACGAAGGCGGGGGTGAGGGCGTTGTGCAATACGTCGCGGTATGCCTGTTTGACGGCGTGGAGCATGACTTTGTCGCGTACGAAGCGGTGGTTGACGAAGCAGTATTGTTTGTCGGTTTTACCCTTTGCGAAGGTGGGTTTGGCGATGGCACCGTAGAGCCGCAGCGCGCCGTTGCCGCTGTCGATTTCTAAGGATGCCGCCTGAAAGTCTTCGCCGACGATGGCGGCTATGCGTTCGTGCAGGCTTTGGGCGGGGAGTTTGAACACTTGTTTGCCGTCGCGTTTGAGCGAGAAGGCGATGTGCGGATGCGCCAGTGCGAGGCGTTCGAGCATGGTGGCGCAGTGGGCGTATTCGGTATTTTCGGATTTGAGGAACTTGCGCCGCGCGGGGGTGTTGAAGAAGAGTTCGGCGGCTTCGATGGTGGTGCCGACGGGGTGGGTGGCAGCGGTGGGGCTGCTGAGTTTGCCGTCTTCGGCTTTGACTTGGGTCGCGTGCGCGCTGCCGTCTTGGCGGCTGGTCAGGGTCAGACGGCTGACGGAGGCGATGCTTGCCAAGCCTTCGCCGCGAAAACCCATGCTGGCGACGTGTTCCAAATCGTTTAAGGTTTTGATTTTGCTGGTGGCGTGGCGGTGGAGCGCGAGTTCGATGTCGTCTGGGTGGATGCCGAGGCCGTTGTCGCTGACGCGGATGAGGCGGATGCCGCCGCCCGCCAGCTCGACTTCAATTGCCGTCGCGCCTGCGTCTATGCTGTTTTCGACGATTTCTTTGAGGGCGTTGGCGGGGCGTTCGACCACTTCGCCGGCGGCGATTTGGTTGACGAGGTGGTCGGGCAGGGCGGCGATTCGGGACATGGGTTTCTTCCGTTTTCAAACTGGCGGGTATTATAGCAAAAGGTCGTCTGAAAACCGGAATCGGGATTTCAGACGACCTTTTGATAAGACGGGCGGTTTATTTGTTTTCTGCTTCTTCAAAGCCGACGACTTCCAAGCCGAAGCCGGTCAGGCCGGTGAAGGCGGAAGGCTGGCCTAACACGCGCAGTTTGCCGACGTTGAGGCCGGCGAGGATTTGTGCGCCGATGCCGTAGCTTTTGCTGTCCCATTTGTAGGCTTGGTTGGCGCCTTTGGGCAGGGTGCGGTCGAGCAGGGTGGCGCCGTCTTCGGTGCGGTGCAGGAGGATGACGACGCCGCTTTCGGCTTGCTGGATGCGCTCAAGGGCTTTGGGCAGCGACCAGGAATGGCGCGGGTTGGCTTGGATGAAGTCCATGACGCTGAAGGGTTCGTGTACGCGGACGAGGGTTTCGGTGTCGGCGGCGGGTTTGCCTTTGACGAGGGCGAGGTGGGTTTCGCCGGAGAGTTTGTCGACGTAAACGTGTTGCTGGAATTCGCCCCACGGGGTTTGTACGGGGGCGTTGCCCATGTCTTCGAGCAGGCTTTCGGTGCGGCTGCGGTATTCGATAAGGTCGGTAATCGTGCCGATTTTGAGGTTGTGTTCTTCGGCGAACTTCATCAGTTCGGGCATACGCGCCATGGTGCCGTCGTCGTTGATGATTTCGCAGATGACGGCGGCGGGGATGAGTCCGTTCATTTGTGCCAAGTCGACGCCGGCTTCGGTGTGTCCGGCGCGTACTAGGACGCCGCCTTTTTGCGCACGCAAGGGGAAAATATGACCGGGTTGGACGATGTCTTCGGGTTTGGCGGTCGGAGAAACAGCGGTTTGGATGGTCAGGGCGCGGTCGGCGGCGGAAATGCCGGTGGTAATGCCTTGCGCCGCTTCGATGGAAACGGTGAAGTTGGTGCCGTATTGCGCGCCGTTTTTCTGGGTCATCATGGGCAGGCCGAGCCGCTCGACCATGCTGCCTTCCATCGGCAGGCAAACCAGTCCGCGCGCGTGTTTGATCATGAAGTTGATGGCTTCGGGGGTAACGAACTGCGCCGCCATCAGCAAATCGCCTTCGTTTTCGCGGTCTTCCGCGTCGGTGATGATGACCATTTTGCCGGCTTTGATGTCGGCGAGGATTTCGGGGATGGAGGAAATGTGGGGCATGGTGCGTCTTTCTTGATGGTCGGGTTGGGCTGTGGCGTGTTCTTGATCCAGCCACATGGCGGGCATTTGCGCCGCCTGTTCGATTTTGCGGGCTTTTTTCTCGCCGAAGGATTTGTTTTTCAGAAGGGCGGACAATTCGCCTTGGTTGATGGCGATGGCTTCGGCAAAACGGGTTTGCTGGCCGCCGTATTTGTCCGCTATCCATTGCCGCAGGTTGCGGCGGCGCAGGTCGGTGGTGTTCATGATGTGTTGCGTGGCTGAAAGGATGTAGGCGATTGTAGTCTTGTCTTTACCAAAAGGCAAACTGTGTTTGATGGCGGATTTTTATTACTTTTTGGTAATGTTTTGATAGGAGGTCGTCTGAAAAACAAAAATGGCGTTTTCAGACGACCTTTGCTTGAAATCTGAACATTTGAAAGAATATGGGCGTTAAGTTTAACGCAACCGAAAAGGGTCTAACCTAATGAAAATGGTTTACCGATTGATTTTAATATCTATTTTTTGCACACTCGCAGCGGCGGGCGGCTGGTTTTATGCCCAGCACCGCAACGACAATGCCCATGAAGCGATTTCGCGCGAAGGCGTTTTGATGCAGATTAAGCAGATGAACCGCTTGGAAAGCACGGCTTTTTACATCGACACCATCATCCGAACCGAGAAAAAAGGCGACTGGCGCAGATTGTGGCAGGACTCGCAAAGCGGTCTGTTTATCGTGCGCGGCAAGGTGTTGGCGGGCTTGGATTTGGACAAGCTTCACGCCGACAACGTCAATATCGTGGACGGAAAAGTCCTCATCAGCCTGCCGCCCGTAGAAATCCTCAGCGTCGATTTGGAAAATATCGAGGTGTACGACATCCAAACCGGCTCGTTCAACCTTTTGCCGGTGGATAAGGCGGTGTTCAAAACCGTGCAGGACGAAGCTAAAAAACAAGTCCTCGCCAGCGCGTGTAAAGCCCAGATTTTGGATCACGCCAACCGTCAGGCGCAAACGCAGCTTGAAAACCTGTTTGCCCTGACGCAGACGCAGGTATCGGTTTATCCGGCGGCAGTGGGGCAGTGCAACTGAACGCTGGATGACGTTTGACAGCATAATATTGCGAGTGGGTAACCAAAAGTGTATGTGGATTTGCATACCTTTTCCCAATAAGGTGTTTCGGTCAGTGCGGCTTTTTGAGAAAATACATTGCCTTTTGCAAGGTATTTGAAGAATTCATTTTTTACATAACAAACAAATTTAAAGGAACACTGGTGAAACGTGTCTTTCTGTTTCTCGTAACCAATATCGCGGTTTTAGTCGTCATCCGGATTGTTTTGGCAGTCCTCGGTATCAACAGTACGGACCAAGTCGGCAGCCTGCTGGTGTATTCTGCCGTCGTCGGCTTTACCGGTTCGATTATTTCTTTGCTCATGTCCAAAACCATCGCTAAAAACTCGGTGGGTGCGGAAGTTATCGTTCAACCGCGCAGCGAAGAAGAAGCATGGCTTTTGGCAACTGTTGAAGCGCAGGCCCGTCAATGGAGTCTCAAAACTCCTGAGGTAGCGATTTATCATTCTCCTGAGCCGAATGCTTTTGCAACCGGCGCGACACGCAACAGCTCCTTAGTCGCCGTCAGTACCGGCCTTCTCGATCATATGACCCGGGACGAGGTCGAAGCGGTTTTGGCGCACGAGATGGCGCACGTCGGCAACGGTGATATGGTTACGTTGACACTGATACAGGGTGTCGTCAATACGTTTGTGGTTTTCTTGGCACGCGTCGTTTCCGGCATGATTGCCCGCAATAACGACGGCAGCACTTCGCAAGGCACATATTTTATGGTGAGCATGGTGTTGCAGATTGTGTTCGGCTTTTTGGCAAGCATCGTCGTCATGTGGTTCAGCCGTCAGCGCGAATACCGTGCGGATGCGGGTGCCGCCAAGTTGGTTGGTGCGCATAAAATGATTGCCGCGCTGCAACGTTTGAAAGGCAGCACGAGTGATTTGCCCGAGCAGATGAATGCGATGGGTATTGCCAGCGATGCCAAAGATTCCCTGCTGAGTACGCACCCTTCTTTGGATAACCGCATTGCGCGCTTGAAAAATCTGTAATGCGAAAAAACAAAAGGTCGTCTGAAACTAAATTTAGTTTCAGACGACCTTTTTCATGAGTGTTTCGGATAGACGGCCGCAGTATGGGGGCGATACAATAGCATCCCTTTTCAGAGAGCTATAACAATGAATATCTTGATTTCCAATGACGACGGGTACTCTTCGCAGGGCATAGCCATTTTGGCGAGGGTAGCGGCGGAGTTTGCCAATGTCCGCATCGTTGCCCCAGAACGCGACCGAAGCGGCGTCAGCAATTCTTTGACGCTCGACCGCCCTTTGCAAATGAAGCAGGCGGCAAACGGGTTTTATTATGTTGACGGTACGCCCACCGACTGTATTCATGTGGGTTGCCATGTACTTTCGGATTTTAAACCCGATTTGGTCCTTTCAGGCATCAATAATGGTGCGAACATGGGAGACGATACGCTTTATTCGGGAACGGTTGCCGCAGCGACCGAAGCCTTCCTGATGGGCATTCCTGCCGTTGCGTTGTCTTTGAACGATACGCGGGGGCGTTATTGGCAGACGGCAGAACAGGCCGCTTGGATGATATTGGAGCGGTTGTTGAAAAATCCTCCTAAAACGCCTGTCCTTTGGAACATCAATATTCCCGCCGTACCGCCGGATGCGGTACAAGGTATCAAAACAACGCGGTTGGGGCGGCGGCATCATGAGCAAAGCGTTATCCCGATGAAGAATCCCCGCGGTGAGTCTATTTATTGGATAGGTCCCGTCGGCGATATTTCCGACCGGGAGCAAGGTACGGATTTTGGAGAGTGTGAGGCAGGCTTTATCACGGTTACACCGCTGCAAATCGATTTGACTTCCTACCGCCATATGGATGCAGTCAGCGGATTTTGGCAGGACGGTAAAGAGGGATAAGCACACAGATTTCTGTTTTTTTTGCCGAGTGTTTTCAGACGATCTTTTTGTTCTGAAACAGGCGCGGCAAGCCGATTTTAACAGTCCCTAACCGCCCCGATACTTGAGGGGCGGGCTTATTTTTATTATGATATGCACCAATCAAGACAATAACCCCGATATAAAGGTCATCGATTATGTTGAAAAAAACCGCATTTTATGCCGCTTTCGCCCTGACATTGGGCGCATGTACCAGCCAGCAACCCGCCCCCGTCGTCGTCGGTAATGCCGGTTCCGGTACTTCTTCCAATCCTTATGGTGCGACCCCTTACGGCACAAATGCGCCGGCAGCTAACGATGCCCCTTATACTCCTCCTTCTGCTCCGGCTGCCAACAGCAGCTATACGCCACCTGTTTCCGGCGGTGCCTATATTCCGTCCTATGCGCCGGTTGACATCAATGCGGCGACGCATACTGTTGTCCGTGGCGATACCGTCTACAATATTTCCAAACGCTACCATATTAGCCAAGACAATCTGCGTGAATGGAATGGTTTGACTGACAACAACATCAGCATCGGACAAAATCTGCGCGTCAAACCGGCCGGTTATACTGCCCCTGCTTCGACTGCGGCAGCCAAACCGTCATATTCTGCACCTGCACCCGTTGCCAAGCCTGCTCCTGCACCTCTCAATACGCCGACAGTTGCTACCGGCGCAACCCGTACAGTCAGCGGCATTACATGGCAGCGTCCGACCAACGGTAACGTCCTTGCCAACTTTGGCGGCAGCAATAAAGGCGTGGACATCGGCGGTAATGCGGGTCAGCCCGTCGTAGCTGCCGCAGACGGTAAAGTGGTTTATGCAGGCTCGGGTTTGCGCGGTTATGGCAACCTTGTCATCATCCAACACAACTCCTCATTCTTGAGCGCATACGGACACAACCAACGTCTGCTCGTCAATGAAGGACAAAATGTCAAACGCGGACAAACCATTGCACAAATGGGTAATACCGATGCCAACCGTACTCAACTTCACTTCGAAGTCCGTCAAAACGGCAAACCGGTCAATCCTGCCACTTATATCGCATTCTGATGAACAAATTGAAGGCCGCCCGATTATTCGGGCGGCCTTTTAAATTAAATCCGTAATTCACAGCGCGGATGAAAATGTAGGTCTCCCTGTTTCGGAAATGATTATGTCTGTGCCTGTCCGAGTAATTTATCAAAGGGGCTGTTTGAGTAGAACTTTATACCGATATGCTGCCCTAAATATTGGTTTTCAAGAATATATACTGTGAAAACGGCCGTATGTATGTTCTTAATTTTTGAAAATGTAAAAATAGAAAAGGAGCGATGATGAAACAATATACCTTAGATCCCAAAGCCTTGTTGGGCGGGGTGATCAGCAGTGATACTGATCAGGAAATCGTCCAGCTTTCTTTGCAGAAAGACAATGAAATTCCGCCCTATGAAGCCGAAGCGATTATTTTGTTGATTGTATTGAACGGTAGTGCGCAAATCTCGACGTCGTCTGAAACTTTACATACCGAAGGCCTGCAAATCGTCCGGATCGAACCCGGCGAGACACACAGTATCCGTGCGCTTGAAGATTATACGAATATCTTGGTGATTAAGCAGTTGACTTACGTTGCGGGCTTAAACAAAAAATTGCGTTTCGGAAAATGTTGCCTGTGAAAATTTTTGCAGTATGGCGGTACTGTTGCGGTAAGTTTGGTGATTCCCATAAAGAACCAGATAGTAGGCGATGTACTGTACAAAGGTCGTCTGAAGAACAGATAAGGTTTTCAGACGACCTTCATCCATAGCGTTTAAACAGGAATCCCCATGAGTACCCTGAAAAACATTCTGACCCTGATGCTCAAAGAGTTCCGCAGCGTGCTGACTGATCCGGTGCTGATGGTGCTGATTGGGTATATCTTTACCGCCACGATTTATCAGATGTCACAGGTCGGATCGGATTTGAAAAACGCCACCGTCGGCATCATCGACCAAGACCGTTCGGTTTTGTCCATGCGTATCCGCGATGCCGTGCAACATCCGTTTTTCAAACCGGTAGAGGACGTGCGGCGCGAGGATTCGGACGAATTGATGGATAAGGGCGAGTTCACCTTTATTTTGGAAGTGCCGCCCAATTTCCAGCGCGACATGGCGGCGGGGCATAATCCTGATTTGCAGCTTTTGGTTGATGCGACGTCGATGACGCAGGCGGGGGTGGGCGCGTCTTATCTTTCGCAAATTATCAACCGCGAAATTTACGAATTCACCGGCGTGACGCGGCCGGAGTTAATCAGCCCCGTCATCAATACTTATTACAATCCCAACGGCGAAAGCGCGTGGTTCATGCCGACTTCGCAAATCGGCTCGATGTCGTGTATGTTGCTGATTTTATTGACGGGGGCGGCAGTTATCCGCGAACGCGAACGCGGCACAATCGAGCATTTGCTGGTGATGCCGGTCAATGCGTTCGAACTGATGATGGGCAAAGTGCTGGCAAATGCCGCCGTGATTTGGGTGGCGGCATTGTCGTCGCTGTGGTTTATTGTGCATTTGAGCATAGGCGTGCCGCTCATCGGCTCGGTGCCGCTTTATGCGGTAGGGCTGGCATTGTTCCTGTTTTCGGTGGCGTCGCTGGGCATCATGATTGCCACGTTCGCATCGACGATGGGACAGTTCGGTATGCTGATGCTGCCGGTGTATATCGTGATGAACCTGTTTGCCGGCGGCGCATCCCCGCGCAGCAACATGCCGCACGCGGCGCAACTGATCAGCGAATATTGGCCGCTGACGCAGTTCGTCAAATTCTCGCAAGACATCCTGTTCCGCGGCGCAGGGATTGAAATCGTGTGGGGACATATGCTGATTATGGGCTGTATCGGCGTAGGATTCTTATGGCTGGCATTGTTGCGGTTTCAAGGGATGCTGGAGAGGCAGGGTTGATGGGGTCTTCCCGCTGAGGATCGCTAAAAAGTAAACCTGACGGTTCGTTGCCTTCTCCCTAACCCTCTCCCACGGGGAGAGGGGATTGAGGATGCTGAAACCCAACCGTGTTTTAGATTTCCAGCCAATTTTGTCCCCTCTCCCCGCGGGAGGGGGAGTTGAGGATACCGAACCTCAGCCACTTTGGGATTTCAGCCAATTTTGCCCCCTCTCCCCGTGGGAGAGGGTTAGGGAGAGGGCAGTAAGCCGCAGGCTTACATTCAGGTTTCTAGGTTTCGCAAAAAATCTTCTGAAAGGTCGTCTGAAAGGTTGCCCCGTCAAGAGGCTGCGCACTCTGAAAACGAGCGAAGCAAATTTCGCCAAAACGGAACGCTAAAACCTTTTCAAAAAGGAAAATACGATGAAATTCAATCAAATCCATTTATTGTGTATTGCCGCAGCCTTGGCGCTTGCTGCCTGCAAAAATACTGAAGTTCCGTTAAACAGTCAGGTTCAATTACCCCAGACGTTTACGCAGGATGCGGCGGCAAAGGGTGATGCGGACATCGGGGCGTGGTGGCAGCAGTGGAACGATCCGGTGTTAAGCGGATTAATCGCGCAGGGTTTGGCGCAGGGGCATGATGTGAAAATCGCCGTCAGCCGTCTGAACGAAGCCCGTGCCGTGGCTGGGGCGGCGCGTGCCGATTTGGGGCCGACCGTCGGCCTGAGCGGCAAGGCGGGGGCGAATGACAGCAAAATGGATAATCCGCTCAACAGCAATGCCAGAGCGTTGCTCTCGCGTTATCCGCAGGCCTCGTCTTTAAACGGCGATACCATCGATTCTCAAGGCACCAGCCTATACGGCGGACTGACCGCTTCGTGGGAGCCGGATATTTTCGGCAAGAAACGCAGCGATGCCGATGCCGCACGTTATGCTGCACTCGGACAACAAGAGCTGGCGTACGGCGCGCAAATGCTGGTGGCGGGCGATATTGCCGACAATTATTTCAAAGCGCGTGCGGCTCAAGGTCGTCTGAAAACCGCCAACCAAACCGTTGCCACCTTGCGGCGGATGGTGCGCTACATCGAAGGGCGTTTTAAGGCGGGACATGTCAGCGGCTATGAAGTGAACGAGGCGAAAGTGCAACTGACCGCAGCGGAAGCCAAACGCGCCACGATAGGGGCGGAATACGCCGCTTATGTGCGCAGTATCGCCGTTTTGACCGGCAACGTGCCGCAAACGTTTACGCTGCCCGAATCGTCTGTCGATGTGTTGGCGCGCCAACCCTCCGCGCCGGGCGGGCAGACGCCGCAAGGTTTGCTGGAACGCCGCCCCGACCTGCGCGCGCAGGCGGCGCAAGTCAATGCCTATGCCGCCAAATTCGCCAGTGCCAAAGCCGATTTGCTGCCGCGTTTCACCATCAGCTTTATGGGGCAGGGCGGACGCATCGGTGTGAACGGCGACCGTTCGCTGACCGGCTGGGCAAGTTTGCTGTCGGTGGGCATACAGACGCCGCTGTTCACCAACGGCCGCATCAAAGCCAATATCAAAGCCGCCGACGCGCGCCTTCAGACGGCATTGCTGGAATACGACAAACGGCTCCTGACCGCGCTGGGCGAAGTCGACAGCGCATATCAAGGCGTGGAATCGCTAAGCCGTCAAACCGAACTGCTGCAAACCGCCCATAATCAGGCGGCACGCCATGCTGCCGATACGGAGAAAATGTTCCGCAACGGCTACAAGACGCTGGATGTCGCCCTCAAAGCCCATATCGCCGAAGGCCAAATGCAGGAAAACCTGATTTCGGCGCAGCTGGCAAGGGCGCAGATGCTGGTGTCGCTGTATAAGGCATTGGGCGGAGGCTGGTCGAAATAAAAAAGCAAAAAGGTCGTCTGAAAAATTGAACTGGCCCCCA
>NZ_KV814869.1:0-494 GCF_001814135.1 Neisseria sp. HMSC067H09
CTGAAAATACTGTAAACAACGCTTCTGGTTTCTACATGTAAGGATTGCAGGCCTGCTTGGAAAGATTCATCGTAAGGGTGTGGATGAATAGCTTTTTCCTAAAACCCCGCTCGAGCCAACTCCTCCAATAGAGCAGGCCGGCGTGGTTTCTCGCTATATCGTTCCCTGATTTCGTCAGCAAAGTCTTCCATTGCCTGCCGTTGTGCGGAATACTGGCGGCGGAGTATCTTTAATTGGTTAAAGAGCTGGCGGTATTGATTGCGGTTGCTTGCCTTATTGATTTGAGCCGCAAAGATTTTCAGGTAGCAAGCTACGATTTGGTCGTGATACGGCTTGGGGAAAGACGGGGCAAAACGATTCATTATGTACAACAAGAGGAGACCTTTGCAAAATTTCTTTTCCCCCGACAACCGAAACCCCAATACAGGTTTTCGGTTGTTTTCGTTTCAAATATCCACTGATTTTACCCAAATACCCCCTTAATCCTCCCCGGA
>NZ_KV814870.1:0-13353 GCF_001814135.1 Neisseria sp. HMSC067H09
TACTGTCCTATTTTGATTTTAATTGACTATAAATGCAATGTATCTGCCCGCCAAATTCTGGCAACAGTGATTTAAGTGCTAACAGGTTATCGCCGTGGATCAAAATATTGTCGCTGCGGTTGTCTGGTGAACCGGCAGCCGCGTGAAAATCATATTGCTTGTTGAGAAAATGAAACGGCACATCCAGATGATGCAGTTTGACTTGAGCTTTTCCTTGCCAAGTTAATTCGGGTATTTTGTACCTCCCGTATCACTTGACAAAAAATCAGCACAATGAGTTGAATTCTTTAGATAATTATTTGATGTGAAGTATAATCGCGTGCGTGCGTACGTGGCATAAGTTGCATCCTAAAAATTAAGAAAATATTAATGTATCTAAATGACAGATGTACTAATAGATTTGGATTGTACCAACAGAAACACAAGTCAGGTGGAAGTTGCCAAGCAGGCTTTGTAAATAGATGAAGCATATTCTTCGATACTCGGCCAGCTATGCTTCATTGGCCTGATATGAAATCTCCCGTGTGGAGGAATATTTTTCCAAATTCCTTTTGACCGAGCAAGCAAATGCAGGATTTTTTTTATTTCTTCAGCCTTCATTGAACTTGCTCCATATATCATAGCAGCAGTTAAGGATTCTGATTCTCTTTGTTCAAACTCCACCAACCAAAATAGCATATTATCTATATTGAGTTCGGCAATTAAAACTCTTCTTGGAGTTTTGACTAGGTTGGTTGTTGTTGCAGAAGTATCTAAATAAGACCATTGACTGCTACGATTAGAAGTTAACGGCATATATAGGGTCGGCCATACTTTTGCTGTAACACCTTTATCTTGATAGTTCTCTGATAAATATCGGACAGCGGCCATCATATTTTCAAAGGTAGCAGGCAGAGCTTCGGAACGACTGTGAGAACGTAGCTTTTGAGCGATGCCTGTTTCTTTTCCAACATTAATAGAGATTGAAATGGGGGCAGTTTTGGATTGTCCTGATGTACCGTCGCCGGTTCCCAATGCTGTGGTCGATTCCGATGGCGGCAAAAACAGTAAGTCTGTTTTTCTATAATTACAAAACTCTTTTTCAGGCTTGATGAGTTCTTTATTCCAAAGATCTCCAAAACGTTCTTTTACATAGTCAATAACCATTCTTTTCATATTCTGCACAGGTTCTTCTATGCTATGCAGTTTTTTTGAAGTACCAGATTTTAATCCCTGGTTCCTTAGATAAGGACGTTTATTTGATTCCGGTAGATCAGTTTCTGGAGATGCTTGCCTGCCATCATTGTCTCTAATAACCACTAAATTAGAAAAAGGAAAGGGAGCAGTACAACGCAATAATTCTAAGATTAAGGTACGAACTTTTCCACCGCTCGTAAAACTTAGGCAGCGTGCAGCCCAATCTGTTTTTCCTTGAAACGGGAAATTAGTTTCCGGCATCGGCTGATGATACTTCCCCACTGATTGTTTGACTAACGAACGATGAATTTGGAAAAATCCCTGCTGTGCATTTTTGTCCCTTAAAATCCTACCCAAAACCCATCCCTCATTATCGTAAAGCCATTGTCGTAAATGGATTATGAGAATCTTGGTTTTTGAATCAAAACCGCATCGTTCACCGATGATTTGATCGAAATTAGTTTCATATGACCCCAAAAAAGCAATCTTGGCCAAATTGGTTGAAATGGCGTAATAAAAACGAATAACTTCAGCAACGGGAATAATGATTGAATAGGGATCTCCATCAGATTCAATAGCCAAACATCTTGCAGATAATCCATTTTTGAAACCGCCAATATCAAAGGCAGCTTTATTGATGATATAACCGGTTTGATCTTTATGCGCTGCTTCAATCAAACGTACAGAATCTTCAGCTATGTTAACGTTTGGTAGATTACTAGGCACGATAACTTGGTAATCCAATAACTTACCGTTTTTCCAAAGAGAACCGATAGTAAGTACCGGCAGTTGTCCAACACCAATAGTGCAGCATATTCGCTCTTTATTTAACCAGCCAAAATCAGCAATAGACGTTTTGTCTGTTACTGATACAGGTCTGAGATAAACGTCGATGGTCGGTTCCGTAGGTACGTTATCGTTTTTTCGTACTGCTCCGAACCAATCAATTCTCCAAACTCTTCCGTCGTTGGGAAATTCTTTAATCTGGATCACCGGCATCTTGTTATTCCATGTTAGCACCATTTAGCAATGTATAGCACCAAAGAGCGATGTTCAGTATCATTTATTGTTAGAATTCACACTTTCGCGTAATGCTTCGGCAGCCTGCTCGTCGGCATGGTAGCTTGAGCGGACCATGGCGCCGATGGCGGCGTTGGTGAAGCCCAGTTCGTATGCTTCTTTTTCAAAGATTTTGAACTGGTCGGGCGTGACGTAGCGCAAGACGGGCAGGTGTCCGTCTGAAGGCTGGAGGTACTGGCCGATGGTAATCATCTCGATATTGTGCGCCCGCATATCGCGCATGATTTCGCGCACGTCTTCGTCTGTCTCGCCCAAGCCGACCATGATGCCGGATTTGGTCGGGATGTGCGGCATCATTTCTTTGTAGCGGCGCAGCAGGTCGAGGGAGTGTTGATAGTTGGCACCCGGACGGGCTTTTTTGTACAGGCTCGGATGGGTTTCCAAGTTGTGGTTCATCACGTCGGGCGGGGTTTCGGCAAGGATTTTCAGCGCGATGTCCAAGCGGCCGCGGAAGTCGGGAACGAGGATTTCGATTTTGGTGTTCGGACTGGTTTCGCGGATGGCTTTGATGCAGTCGGCGAAATGCTGCGCGCCGCCGTCGCGCAGGTCGTCGCGGTCAACAGAAGTGATGACGACGTAACGCAGGTTCATGGCTTTGACGGATTCTGCGAGATTTTTCGGTTCGTCAGGGTCGAGCATATTTGGACGACCGTGTCCTACGTCGCAGAACGGGCAGCGTCGGGTACAAATATCGCCCATAATCATGAAGGTCGCTGTGCCTTTGCTGAAACATTCGCCGATGTTCGGGCAGGAGGCTTCTTCGCAAACGGTGTGCATTTTTTGTTCGCGCAAAATGTCTTTGATTTCAAAGAATTTGCGTGAAGGCAGCTTAGCGCGTATCCATTCGGGCTTTTTCAGTTTTTCCTGAAGGGGGACGACTTTGATGGGGATGCGGGCGGTTTTGTCCGCGCCTTTGAGTTTGACGCCGCGCTTGGGATCGTCAACTTTGATTTCGCTCATTAATTGTTCGCTTTCGGTGTGAGTTGTGTCTCGAGGTGTGCGGTCAGTTTTTGTGCAACCTCGTCCAAGGTGGGGCAGGGTTGGACAAAATCCGCGATTTGGGTCATTTCCATGCCGGCATAGCCGCAGGGATTGATGTGGGTAAACGGGCTTAAGTCCATGTTTACGTTTAATGCCAGACCGTGATAAACGGAACCGTCTTTGATGCGCAAACCGAGTGAGGCGATTTTGCGCTCACCAACATAAACGCCGGGGCGTTTCGGGTCTGCCGCCGCTTCGATTCCGTATTCCGCCAACGTGGCGATGATGCTGTTTTCAAGCGCGGAAACGATGTTGCGGACGCTGGTTTTGCGGCGTTTGAAGTTGATCATGGTGTAGATGACCAACTGACCGGGACCGTGATAAGTGATTTGCCCGCCCCGGTCGATTTGGACGACGGGTATGTCGTCGCGGATCAGGAGGTGTTCCGGTTTGCCTGCCAGCCCTTGTGTGAAGACGGGCGGGTGCTCGACCACCCATAATTCGTCTTCGGTATGTTCGTCGCGGGCTGCGTTGAACGCTTTCATGGCTTCGAAAGTCGGTTGGTACTCGACCATGCCTTTCTGCACGATTTTCATATCAGTACACCACTTTCACCATTTCGTGATCGGTCAGGGCGCGGTAGATTTTGTCCAGTTGCTCTTTGCTTTCGACGTTTACTTTGACGGTTGCGCCGGTATAGTTGCCCTTGCTGCTTTGACGGGTGGTGATGTGGTGGGGTTCGGTATCGGGCGCGTGCTGGCGGACGGTTTCCAAGATATTTTTTTCAAATTCGGGATGCGCGTTGCCCATGACTTTGATAGGGAATTGGCAGGGGAATTCGATGAGTGAGGTTTGGTCGGTCATGGCTGACTCCTGATGTGCTGTATGCCGAGAGGTCGTCTGAAAAGTTTCCAGCCTTTCAGACGACCTCGAACGGCGTGTATTTTATCGCAAAAAGTTGCCGATAAAAATAGAAGCGTACATCGGCTTTTTCAAGTCTTGAAATACGCTTTTCCATCCCAATTTAAGCCACATTCCGAATTTATTACCAAGTAGAGAACAATATGCCGACAAAAGAAAAACATTTTGAGGAATACAGCGCACTGGCAACCCTGCCTTTACGCGATGTCGTCGTTTATCCGCATATGGTGCTGCCGCTGTTTGTAGGCCGCCCGAAATCCATTGCGGCATTGGAAGCGGCAATGGCGAATGACGATCCGGTGTTTTTGCTGGCGCAAATCGACCCGAACACCGAAGATCCGACAGCGTCCGATTTGCACCGTACGGGTACGGTCGCGCAGGTTTTGCAGGTGTTGAAGCTGCCTGACGGCACGGTGAAAGTGTTGGTTGAAGGTATCCGGCGCGGCAGAGTGTTGACCATTGAAGAGAGTGGCGGACTGTTCCTGTCACATGTCGAAGCTGTCGATGAGTATGCGGATGCGGACAATCCCGATATTGAAGCCATTCGCCGCACGCTGCTTACCCAGTTTGACCAATACGCCAAGTTGAATAAAAAAATCCCTGCCGAAATCATCAATACCATCAACGGTATCGATGATAACAGCCGTTTGGTGGACACGATTGCGGCGCATTTGCAGTTGAAACTGGAGCAGCGCCAACAGATTTTGGAAACCTTCGGCATTATTGGCCGTATGGAGTTTCTGCTTGCCCAGTTGGAATCCGAACTGGACATCATGCAGGTCGAAAAACGCATCCGCGGCCGTGTCAAACGCCAGATGGAAAAATCCCAGCGCGAGTATTATCTGAACGAGCAAGTGAAAGCGATTCAGAAAGAATTGGGCGAAGAAGACGAACGCGGCGAACTGGATGCGTTGGAAGCAAAAATCAAAGAAGCGGGCATGACCAAAGAAGCCGAAGAGAAATGTCTGTCCGAACTGAAAAAGCTCAAAATGATGCCGCCTATGTCTGCGGAATCCACCGTGGTACGCAACTACATCGATACTTTGCTTGAGCTGCCGTGGAAGAAAAAATCCCGTGTCAGCAAAGACATTGCCAAAGCCGATTTGGTATTGAACGCCGACCACTATGGCTTGGAAAAAGTCAAAGAACGGATTTTGGAATACCTTGCCGTCCAAAAACGTATGGACAAGCTCAAAGGTCCGATTCTGTGTTTGGTCGGTCCTCCGGGGGTGGGTAAAACCTCTTTGGGCGAATCCATTGCCAAAGCAACAGGCCGCCAATACGTCCGCATGGCTTTGGGTGGCGTGCGCGACGAAAGCGAAATCCGCGGCCACCGCCGTACCTATATCGGCTCTATGCCCGGCAAAATCCTGCAAAACATGGCTAAGGCAGGCGTGAAGAATCCGCTGTTCCTGCTTGACGAAATCGACAAATTGGGCAGCGACTTCCGAGGCGATCCTGCCAGCGCATTGCTTGAGGTGCTCGATCCTGAGCAAAACAACAAGTTTGCCGATCATTATGCGGAAGTGGATTACGACTTGAGCGATGTGATGTTTATCGCTACATCTAATAGCCTGAATATTCCGACCCCGCTGCTCGACCGCATGGAAATCATCCGTTTGTCCGGCTATACCGAAGACGAGAAAATTAATATCGCCATGCAGTATCTCGTGCCGAAGCAAATGAAACGCAACGGCGTGAAAGAAGGCGAATTGGTGGTTGAAGAAAGTGCGGTACGCGATATCATCCGTTATTACACCCGCGAAGCCGGCGTACGTTCGCTTGATCGCGAGATTGCCAAAATCTGCCGCAAGGTGGTGATGCAGATTACCTTGAACGAAGATAAGAAGAGGTCGTCTGAAACCAAAAAAACCAGCAAAGCCAAGCCTAAGGCGGTTAAAGTCAATGAGAAAAACCTGCATGACTACTTGGGCGTGCGCCGCTTCGATTACGGCGTTGCCGAAAGTGAAAACCGCATCGGACAGGTTACCGGTTTGGCGTGGACGGAAGTCGGCGGCGAATTGCTGACTGTCGAAGCCGTGGCGTTGCCGGGCAAGGGCGTGATCCAGTGTACCGGCCAGTTGGGCGACGTGATGAAGGAATCTGTGTCCGCGGCATGGTCTGTTGTCCGTTCCCGTGCAGAATCAGTGGGTTTGGCTCCTGATTTTTACGAGAAAAAAGACATCCATGTTCACGTTCCAGAAGGCGCAACGCCGAAAGACGGTCCGAGCGCAGGTATCGCCATGACCTTGGCGATGGTGTCTGCCTTTACCAAAATTCCGGTGCGCGCCGATGTGGCGATGACGGGCGAAATCACCCTGCGCGGCGAAGTCTTGCCAATCGGCGGTTTGAAGGAAAAACTGTTGGCTGCTTTGCGCGGCGGCATCAAACACGTCCTGATTCCGAAAGACAACGTCAAAGACTTGGAAGAAATCCCTGAAAACGTGAAAACCAGCCTGACCATCCATCCGGTCAAATGGATAGACGAAGTCCTCGCTTTGGGCTTGGAAAGCCAGCCGACACCTTGGGTTGCGCCTTTAAGTACCGAAGAGGCGCAGGTTGAAGCCGCCAAGCCTAAGTCAAGGGCGAAAGCGACCAAACACTGATTTTGTAAAAAATGTGTTGCAAAAGATGCGGGTTTGCCTTGAAAGCCTGTAAAATAGGGCAATTCCGCATTTTTTGCTTGACACGGTATTTTCAGAATTGCTATAAAGCGCAAAGGTACTCAAAAGTACGAAGCCCCGAGTATTCGGGCATTTCATTATTTTCAACGATAGGAAGGGACTGATTGTGAATAAGTCTGAATTGATCGAAGCAATTGCTCAAGAAGCCGGCATTTCTAAAGCTGCCGCCCAAAAAGCTCTGGATGCCACTACCAATGCTGTAACCAACGCTCTGAAAAAAGGCGACACCGTAACTCTGGTCGGTTTCGGTACTTTCTACGTTGGCGAACGCGCAGAACGTCAAGGCCGCAACCCTAAAACCGGCGAACCTCTGACCATCGCTGCTGCTAAAACTCCTAAATTCCGTGCCGGTAAAGCATTGAAAGATGCCCTGTAATTTTCCCTTGTAAAAAACCGATTCCATATGGGGAATCGGTTTTTTATTTTATAGACTGCCTAAGAAGTTTTCAGTATTCGAATATGGCATCAGATAGGCTTTTGATTCTGTAATTTTGCAGTCTCTACCTTTTTGGCAAACCATAAGGCAGCCATTGTGCCAAGCATATCCGCTATTCCGTCTCCAAGTGAGCCTTCCCTTGTCGTTGTAAACGTTGCTTGAGCCCATTCGCTAAAGAAGGCAAACAATAAGGCGAATATCAATAGTTTTTTATAAGGCACGTGTTTTTGCTCGGCTAAAAAGATTTTGGCTATTAACCATGTTTGTGCAAAGAACGTAATGAAATGGGCAACCTTGTCGAAATTGGGAAAGGGAGGGGGCGCATTGCCGGACTCTTTGAAAAGTAATGCGTAAATACTTGCTGCAAACCAAGCTGCTGCTAACAAGGTAAACTTATTCAAAGGCAGTTTCATTGTGTTTCCTCATCCAGCCATTTTTGGCAGATGGCGGACAAACGGATAAATTTATCCCCCCGTTTGTCCAGTTCATCACGCAATAGTTTGACTTCTTCAATGGTCGGTGCTTCGTCCAAGCTGCATTCGTATAAGAAAAAGTCCAGTGTTTCTTCTACCGTTCCGACAGATTCTGTTTGAATTAATTCTAGAAGCTCATTCATTGTTTGCTCCCAAAGGTCGTCTGAAATTTATTTGCTGTGTAAAAAACGTACGGCTTCTTCCCATTCTCCGGCTAACAGCATGGGAACGGCTTTTAATGATTTATTGATGGCTTCATCAATTTGCTGCCTGTGTTCCGGGCTGGGTTTATTCAGGACATAGCCGACAACCAGATTTCGGTCTCCCGGATGATCGATACCCAAGCGCAGGCGGTAAAAATCAGGCGTTCCCAAGCGTGCCTGAATGTCTTTTAAGCCGTTATGACCGCCGTTTCCCCCACCCAATTTAAATTTTATCCTGCCGCACGGTATATCCAGTTCGTCATGGACGACCAGGATTTCTTCAGGCTTGATTTTGTAGAATTGCGCCAGCGCGGCTACTGCCTGACCGGAGCGGTTCATAAATGTTGAAGGTTTTAAAAGCCATAAGTCTGAGCCGGATATGCTGATGCGGGCTACTGAGCCGAAGAATTTTTTTTCTTCTTTTAAAGTAGCTTTATATTGCCATGCCAATTCGTCGATAAACCAGAATCCGGCATTGTGGCGCGTTTGTTCGTATTCCGAACCGGGATTTCCCAGTCCTACAATCATTTTGATTTTATTTGACATTGTGTTTCCTCAAAGAGAGGTCGTCTGAAAACAGCAAACGGTTTTCAGACGACCTTTTCAAGCATTTTATTTGGTTTTACCGACCCGTTTGCGTCTTGCTTCTTTCGGGTCAATCAGTAAAGGGCGGTATATCTCGATACGGTCTTGGTCGCGCAACAAAACGTCGTCTTTGACTCTTTTTCCAAAAATACCCAAAGGGGCCACATTCAAATCCAATTCAGGAAAATCTTTATCCAAGCCGCTTTGAAGCACAGCCGTCCTTGCGGTTGCTCCTTGCTCAATACGGATTGAGCGCAATATCTGTTTTTCAGCCGTTCCGTAAACAATTTCGATTTCAAGCATAGCGTCTGTCTGCCTCTTTGACGAATGCATCGACCAGCGTACCGGAGAGGTGGTTGAATACGGGGGAAATGACGGTAGAAAGCAGCATATTGGAAAAATCATATTCCAAACGAAATTCGATTTTACACATATCACCGCCCAAATCGATAAACTTCCATGTACCGCGCAAGGTTTTGAAAGGGCCTTCCAGCAAGTCCATACGGATTTCCGAGCCGGGAATATTGTGGTTGTGTGTCGCAAAAGATTGACGCACACCCATATAGTCCATGAACAGCCGTGCTTTGAGTTCCTTATCTTTGCGCTCTATGACTTCGGTTTTACTGTACCATGGGAGAAAGTTTGGATAGTCCTCAACTTTATCGACCAAGTCGAACATCTGTTTTGCGCTGTGCAGCACCAATACGTTTTTTTCAACCTTTTTCATGGTTAAAACGGCCTGAAAGAAAAATCGTATTATAAACGAGTTTACCGTCTTTTTCAGACGACACTTTACCGTATTATATATTTGAGAATAAAAGAATTATTATAATAGAATAAACAAGGGGGCAAAATTCTGATAAACTTGCGCGACTTGGCCGCCGGTTGGTTTGTATAGCATAAAACAAGAAAAATTAATTATCCGGCGCATTTTAGATAAATCGGATTATAAAAATGAATACCGCTGACACATTTTACAGGGAAGCAATTTCACATTTGGCTAGGACACCTCCTGATTTTGAAGCAGCCGTTCCTTTGTTGCGTCAGGCTGCGCAAGCCGGGCATGCGGAATCCGCATTTCAACTTGCAGGCTGTCTGTTGCAGGGCTTAGGGATTTCGGCGGATAGGCAGGCAGGTATCAGACTGATGCAGCAGGCGGCGGGAAGCGGGCATCCTTATGCTCGATACAATCTGCTCCAGATTCAAGAATCACAAGGCATGCCTTTCAATACATTGATGGCAGCTTACAAGGAGCTGGCTGAAGAAGGTATTATCCATGCCCAGCTTAAACTGATGCGGAGTTTGCATGACGGTGGGCGGCATGAAGAGGCGTTGCAATGGGCGTACATGGCTGCCGCTCAGCATCATCCGCAGGCATTATACTTTTTAGCGCAACACTATCAATATGCCTCGCCTCCCGATTTTGCTCAGGCACATTTGTTTTACCGACAAGCTGCGGAGCAAGATTTTCCTGCAGCACATTGGCAGCTGGGATTGCAATATAAATTGGGACAGGGAACCGAACCGAACAAGCAGCTTGCCGTCGTTCATCTGCGCCATGCAGCTGATAGCGGGATTGCTGCCGCACAAACCATGTTGGCGGATTTACTGCTGGAAACTGATCCGACAGAGGCCATACACCGTTTGAAGGCTGCGGCAAGAGGAGGCAGCAGCGACGCACAGGTAAGATTGGCAGAAATTTACCTCTTGGGAAAATGGGTGGAACGCAATACCGGCAAGGCTCATGCGTATGCGGAAAAAGCGGCTGCACAGCAGCATTCCGAAGCCTTAAGGATTTTGGGCGATATTTACCGTTATGGTTTGGGCGTGGTTCCCAATCCTATGAAGGCACGGCGCTATTACCGTCAGGCAGCGGATAAAGGAAATATGCAGGCACATCAGAAACTACTTGCCGATATTGCCTTGGGCAATAAGTCTGAGGAGTATGCTGAAGCAAAAGAAAAAGCTTTGAAGAAGCAGGAAGCAGAGCAACTTTATCAGCAGGCGTTTGCCGCGCATTATGGTTTGAACCGCCATCCCGATCATTCGGAAGCGTTGAGGCTGTATGAACGTTCGGCTTTATTGGGTCATGGGAAGGCGCAGACCAATTTGGGCATGATGTATTACAACGGACACGGTACGGCACAGAATTATGCCAAGGCGGCAGAATGGTTCGAAAAAGCGGCACTAAACCATGATGCAATGGCGCAATACAATCTTGCCTGCCTTTATTTTAACGGAACGGGCATAGCGCATGATGCAGATGAAGCGTGTAAATGGTTGGAAGCCGCTATCCGCAACGGACACGATCAGCCTGATGTATTGAAGCAGCTTTTGGCGCAATGGCGGCAGGCAGTGGCTTAAGTCGAATGTCGGCGTTTCAATAGATCATATATTAAACGTTGTCTGAAAACTGTCAGGCTTTCAAACAACGTTTGATTTATGTATATCCCAAGTAAATGAGTTTATGGCGGGTTTAACAAGTAGGACGTTGCCTTGCCAAGTTCAAAGAGAATAATTTTTACGATTTGAAATTATTGATTAGGTTGGCGATGTATTCTCACTACAAACGAGGATAAGGTAACTATTTTTCAAGATACATTTGATGAGAGGGCTGTGATGAGGTCGTCTGAAAACAGCCTTGAAGCTGAGTTTTCAGGCGACCTTTTGCGCCGGCCGGTTTATTTCTTCAAGAATGCCCGTTTCAAAATAATCAGCCAATCTTTTTTATCCAAAATAGGGCGTTGTGTAAACATATCGTATTTGCAGCCGTCCAGTTTCTGCAAAATCAGTTGTCCGCCGACAATAATCATCCGCAATTCAAATCCCAAACGGCCTTTCAGCGTTTTACCCAAGGGCGAACCGCCTTTGAGCATTTGGAACGCGCGGTTGCATTCATACGCCATCAGTCTTTGGAACGCAAAATCTGCTTTACCTTCGGCGATTTGCGCTTCGCTGACGTTAAATTTTTGCAAGTCGTCCTGCGGGATATAAACACGGCCTTTCTGCCAATCGACGGCAACGTCCTGCCAAAAGTTGATGAGTTGCAACGCGGTACAGATGCCGTCGCTTTGGGCAATGCTGACTTCGTCGGTTTGTCCGTACAGATGCAGCATAATGCGCCCGACTGGATTGGCGGAACGGCGGCAGTAGTCAATCAGGTCGCCAAAATCCTGATAACGGGTTTTGACAACATCCTGACTGAATGCGGACAAAAGATCGTAAAACGGCTGCAGCGGCAGCTTGAAAGGCGCGATGGCTTCATGCTGCAAACGTTGCATTAGCGGAGTCAACGGCGTTTCGCCGCGCTGTATGCGGTCAAGTTCGGATTTGAGTTCGTCCAAAGCGCGCAAGCGTTCATCGGCTTCGGCATTGCCTTCATCAGCGAGGTCATCCGCAGTGCGCGCAAAAGCGTAAACGGCATGGGTAGGCTTGCGCAGACGGCGGGGCATGACTAGCGAGCCGACGGGGAAATTTTCGTAATGGTTGACGGACATGATGGATTCGGGATTCAGGTATTGCAGGTGATAGAATGTCGATTCGTTTTTTTGCGGGCAGATGCCCTGTAATGTGAAATTTGAAGTGCTTGACGGCTGATATTCTAGCCCGTAAGCATCGGTTTCAATACTTCCCAAGCTTGCGGCAGTTCTGTGAAGCCGTCGGATGCCATCAGGTGTCCGCCTTTGGCGATGTGGGTAACGGGGCTTTTGAGTTTTTCCGCCATACTCAAGGTCAATTCGGGCGGAACGTGGGTGTCGTTGTCGGAGACAATGCAGTGTTTAGGCATTTGGATTTTGCGCAGGATGTCGAATTCGGGCGCGGCCCCTTTGATGTAGGCATCAAGGACGGGCAGAGGGGGCAGTGGGTCAGCGAATCCTGCCGCCAGTACTAAGCCGCCGATTTTTTCGGGCTGCTGACGGCTGAGGAAGTGCAGAAGGGTGATGCAGCCTAGGCTGTGTCCGACTAAGAAGGTGCTTTCGTCGGGTTTGCCGATGTGTTGGTCGAGGGCGAACTGCCAAGAAGAAACGGTCGGCCGTTCGGGATTGGGCATCGCCAGCGAGTCGGCTTGGAAGCCTGCGGCGCGGACTTGTGCCGAGAGCCAGTCAAACCAGTTGCCGTGCGGATTGCCTTCAAAACCGTGTACGATAAAGACGCGTCGGGGCATGTCGATTACTCCTTTTCAGACGACCTACAATTTACTTATTATAACACTCATCGTTTATTTCAGTTTTATCGTTACCTTTGGTAAAAGTAATTTGAACTTTGGTTGCAATCTAAGCAAGTATGTCTGTAAAAGCTTGAAGAAATCGGTATTTTTATTTTCAGACAACCTTGCGTACGGTAATTTCAGTTTGTTTTTAATTTGATTATGAACTTCTTAAATATTTTTCCGGTCACCCTAGGGGCGGTTGTCGGCGCGGTGTTGCGTTGGATACTTGGTCTACTGCTTCCCGTTGCGCCGCTTTTGGGCTGGGGGACGCTGGCTGCAAACTGGATAGGGGCTTTGCTTATCGGATTTTGTGCCGAATGGGTTGCAGATCCTCAATGGCGTTTGCTGT
The DNA here is from genome assembly GCF_001814135.1 of Neisseria sp. HMSC067H09. NCBI lineage: Bacteria > Pseudomonadati > Pseudomonadota > Betaproteobacteria > Neisseriales > Neisseriaceae > Neisseria > Neisseria sp. HMSC067H09. The sequence goes on from NZ_KV814870.1 coordinate 13,099, forward strand.
TGATTACCGGTTTCTTAGGCAGTCTGACCACATTGTCCTCTTTTTCCCTTGAGACGGTGGCTATGATACAGGATGGGCGGTGGATGGCTGCTGCATTATCCGTATTCCTCCATATCGGCGGTTCGTTTATGTTGACGGCAGCGGGCATTTGGTTGGCCCATTGTTTGAAATGAGGCAAAACTATTTAAGGTTGTGCTAGCGTTGATTTACTGCTTGCCGTAAAAAGGTCCTTGGATTCGGATTTCAAGTGCAACA
>NZ_KV814871.1:0-38164 GCF_001814135.1 Neisseria sp. HMSC067H09
GCTGTTTGGGGAAAGGCTTTTTTGCAAAGGTCTCAACCCCCTTATTTCCGCATTTCAACCAACATCCGACACACGCCTAATCCTGCCGCTGCCAAGATCGCGGCGACAAAGCCGATGTTGGAAATGCCTGCCCAGACGGTAACGTAATGTCCCAAAAGCGCGCCGCCGCCGATGCCGACGTTGTAGAGGCCTGAGTAAATCGAGTTGGCTACATCCGTCGCATCCGAGGCAAAGTCCAATACTTTGGAGACCATGCCGAGGCTCAAGACGACGATGGCGATACCCCAGACAAACACCAGCGCGTAAACGGCTATCGGGTAAGCGGCAAGGGGCAGCAGGCAGAGCGTTGAAGCCATGATGACGGATACCGAGGTCAGCAGGAATGTGCGCTGGTGTTTGGCAAACCATTTGCCGAACAGATACGACGCGGCAAACCCTGCCAGCCCGTACAGGCTCAAGACGATGGTAACTTGTTCGGGCGCGAAGCCGCCGGCTTGCAGGACGAAGGGTTCGATATAGCTGTATGCCGTAAAGTGGGCGGTAATCAGGAGGACGGTCAGCGCGTAGAGCAGCATGAGGTTTTTGCGCTTGAGCAATCCGGGCAGGCTTTTGAGCGAACCTGTGTTCACGCTGGGCAGCAGCGGCAGGTTTTTCGCCAATATGCCCATGACTGCCGCCGCGCAAAGTCCGATAAGCAAAAAGCTGAACTGCCAGCTTGAATGTTGCCCGATAACACGCCCCAGCGGGATGCCCGCCACCATCGCCATGACCGTCCCCGTACTGAGCAGCCCCAAAGCCTGATTGCCTTTACCCTGCGGCGCGACACGTACCACCAGCGAGGCGGTAATCGACCAAAACACGGCGTGCGTCAGGGCGATGCCGATACGGCTGACGAGCAGGATTTCGAAACTTCGGGCGAAATAGGAAACGATGTGGCTGAGGGTAAAGAACGCGAAGAGGATGAGCAGCAGCTTTCGGCGTTCGATGTTTTTCGTTGCCAGCATCAGCGGCAGTGACAGCAGCGCGACAATCCAGGCATACACGGTAATCATGATGCCGACTTCGGTCGGCGGCATATTGAAGGTTGCGCCGATGTCGCTCAATAGGGCAATCGGGATATATTCGGCGGTGTTGAAAATGAATGCGCCGACCGCCAGGGCGATGACGCTTAGCCATTGTTTGTTTGTGTTTGCTGACATTGGGGTTTCCCTTTTTATATTTGTCTTCAAAAATTTATCGATTTTGTAATTATACTACTTTCAGACGACCTTCTTACTGCGACGACGCAAATTTCCACTCTAGACGCTCCCGCATCATCGGCATACAATCTTTGCATGAACACCAAACGCCCCAAGCTCTCCCGTTTTGCCCATATTTACGGCATGAACGGGCAATTCGTCCTGTTGGAACAGCATTCCGAGTGGATGCCGGTCAACGATGCCGACTACGACAATGCGCCTGCATTGCCGGAGGGGTTCGTGTTTGCGGATGAAGCGTTCTATACGACCGACGGCAGCGTGCCGCCGCTCATCCTGCCCGACAACATCAAAATCTTCAACGAAGAAGCACGCAAACTCGAACGCCGCAGGCTCGATGCGCTGGCTTTGGAAGAGTTGGGCAAAAACCTCGCCGCAGCCCAAGCCGAGAGCGACCTCGAAGCCCTGCTCGAAAAAATCGACTTTCATTTGAAACAAGACAATCTGTTCAAATAAAACTTTTCAGACGACCCTCCAAGCAGCAAAGGGGTCGTCTGAAAGATAAAATCGTTGACAATCCAAACCGATTTGGTACATTGTTCACCACTTATCAATCCCCGTTTCCCAACCGACAAAGGAGTCGAGAAGATGTTTTCAAAAAGCGTCAACCTAGCCCAATATGATCCGGAGCTGGCAGCCGCCATCGCCCAAGAAGACCAACGCCAGCAAGACCACGTCGAACTGATTGCTTCCGAAAACTACGTCAGTTGCGCCGTGATGGAGGCACAAGGTTCGCAATTGACCAACAAATATGCCGAAGGCTACCCCGGCAAACGCTACTACGGCGGCTGCGAATACGTCGATATCGTCGAACAGCTGGCAATCGACCGCGTCAAAGAACTCTTCGGTGCGGAATACGCCAACGTCCAACCCCATTCCGGCTCCCAAGCCAATCAAGCCGTGTACGCCTCCGTCCTCAAACCCGGCGACACCATCCTCGGCATGAGCCTCGCCCACGGCGGACACCTGACCCACGGTGCCAGCGTCAACATTTCCGGCAAACTCTACAACGCCATTACCTACGGCTTGGATGAAAACGAAGTCCTCGATTACGCCGAAGTCGAACGCCTCGCGCTCGAACACAAACCCAAAATGATCGTTGCCGGCGCATCTGCCTACGCACTGCAAATCGACTGGGCGAAATTCCGCGAAATCGCCGACAAAGTCGGTGCCTACCTTTTCGTCGATATGGCGCACTACGCAGGCCTGATTGCCGGCGGCGAATATCCCAACCCCGTCCCATTCTGCGACTTCGTGACCACCACCACCCACAAAACCCTGCGCGGTCCGCGCGGCGGCGTGATTTTGTGCCGCGACAACACGCATGAAAAAGCGTTGAATTCCGCCATCTTCCCAAGCCTGCAAGGCGGTCCGTTGATGCACGTCATCGCCGCCAAATCCGTTGCCTTCAAAGAAGCCCTGCAACCCGAGTTCAAACAATACGCGAAACAAGTGAAAATCAACGCCGCAGCCATGGCGGAAGAATTGGTCAAACGCGGCTTGCGCATCGTTTCCGGCCGCACAGAAAGCCACGTTTTCCTCGTTGACCTGCAACCGATGAAAATCACCGGCAAAGCCGCCGAAGCCGCATTGGGCAAAGCAAACATCACCGTCAACAAAAACGCCATCCCGAACGACCCGGAAAAACCGTTCGTTACCTCCGGCATCCGCATCGGCTCCGCCGCCATGACCACGCGCGGCTTCAACGAAGCCGACGCCCGAGTCCTTGCCAACCTCGTTGCCGATGTTTTGGCAAATCCTGAAGACGAAGCAAATCTGGCAAACGTCCGCAAACAAATCACCGCGCTTTGCGACAAATACCCCGTTTACGGCGCGTAACCGGCTTGCCCGTTTAAACATCTTGTCACACGGAAAGGTCGTCTGAAAATCTTGAAAAAGGGTTTTCAGACGACCTTAATTTCTCATTTCAGACTACAATACCGAATTAAATTCTCTCATCAACCCGACGAACTCCGTCTCATCATAAAAGCAAGGAATACCCATGTATACCGAAGCCGTTTTAACCGTATTGAAAAACCTGCAAAACCAAATCTGCGCCGCGCTTGAGCAAGAAGACGGCGGGGCGGTGTTTGCGCGTGAAGAATGGACGGGCAAGTTGGGCGTGGGCGAAACCCGCGTATTGAAAAACGGCGCGGTATTCGAGCAGGCGGGCGTGAATTTTTCGCATGTGAAGGGCAGTAAAATGCCCGCTTCGGCGACGGCGCACCGCCCTGAACTGGCGGGCGCGGCGTTTGAGGCAATGGGCGTGTCGCTGGTGATTCATCCGAAAAATCCGTATGTACCGACCAGCCATGCGAACGTGCGCTTTTTTATCGCGTATCCGGAAGGCGGCGAGCCTGTGTGGTGGATCGGCGGCGGCTTTGATTTGACGCCGTTTTATCCGTTTGAAGAAGATATTTTGCATTGGCACACGGTCGCGCGGGACGTGTGCGCGCCGTTTGGGGAAGCGGTTTATCCCGAGTTCAAAAAATGGTGCGACGAGTATTTTTACCTGAAACACCGCGGCGAAACGCGCGGCGTGGGCGGTTTGTTCTTCGACGATTTGAACCGCTGGGATTTCGATACCTGCCTGAATTTCATCAAAGTGGTCGGCGAAGGCTATATCGAGGCGTATCTGCCGATTGTGGCGAAACGCAAAAACACGCCATACAGCGAACGCGAGCGCGATTTCCAGCTTTACCGGCGCGGTCGTTATGTGGAATTTAATTTGGTTTGGGACAGAGGTACGCTGTTCGGCCTGCAAAGTGGCGGGCGCACGGAAAGTATTTTGATGTCCATGCCGCCTTTGGTGCGTTTCGAGTATCAATACGCGCCCGAAGAAGGTTCGCCCGAAGCGCGGCTGAACGAGTTTCTCACCGCCCGCGACTGGCTCTCGGAGATGCAATAATGGCGGATAAACAAAAGCCCGACGCCCATCCTTCGGATAAATTCATCCTTGCCATGATTGTCATGGCGGTGTTCCTGGTGATCATCATCGGCAGCGGATTTATCGCCGTAGAATATTTCAAGGCGCATCCCGAAGTGTTTGAATTGAAGCCGCCTGCAAAATAGTTTAGGAAGAAAGACAAAAGGTCGTCTGAAACTTTTCAGACGACCTTTTTCAGCTTTAAAACCCTGGTTTACAAAACAGCCAAAGCCGCGTCGTAATTAGGCTCGTTGGCAATTTCAGCAACCAGTTCGCTGTGCAGGACTTTGTCGTTTTCGTCCAAAACCACAACGGCACGCGCAGTCAGTCCGCGCAACGGGCTGTCGGTCAGAGCGACGCCGTAATCGGCGGCAAAGCTGCTGCGGAACGTAGACAGGTTCACAACATCATCTAAATCTTCCGAACCACAGAAGCGTGCTTGGGCAAACGGCAAATCGGCTGAAATGCACAGCACAACCGCGTTGTCCAAAGAAGACGCGCGTTGGTTAAACGTACGCACGGATTGGGCGCATACGCCGGTATCTACGCATGGGAAAATATTCAATACTTTGCGCTTACCAGCAAAATCTGCCAAAGTTTTGTCAGTCAAATCAACAGCAGCCAGGCTGAATGCAGGCGCGGTTTGACCGACGGCAGGCAGGTCGCCGGAAGTGTGGACAGGGTTGCCTTGGAAGGTAATTTGAGCCATAAGGGTTTCCTTTTTGGGGTTGACGGAAAAATATTGACGAGGATAGAAGGTTTTTATCTGTTTGCCAAGCGATACATAATTAAAGGATTAAAGGCGATATGCTCAAAACAGGTCGTCTAAAATTTTCAGACGACCTTTGTCATGCCCGTTCACACCCACAGCCAAGCCCAAACGCTGCGTCCTTCACCTTGCAGCAACACCAGCGTTCGGCAGGCGGAGGCTGTGTTCATACATTCCAGCCCGATGCCGTGTGCGGCAAGTTCGGCGGCGATTTTCGGATGGAGGAACTGCTGCTTCTCCCCTGTGCCGATGATGATGACTTCGGGCAAACCGTCCGATTCGGAGGTCGTCTGAAACAGGTCAGCGGCAGTCAGTTCGAACGGCGTTTGCACGTTCATTGCTTCGATTTTGCCGTTGCGCCAAATGATGGGCGCGGTGTAGGTTTTGCCGCCCGCTTCGATTGCGCCCGCCCGATAAGCGGTCAGGCTTAGGGTTTCATCGGTTTTGTTTTCTTCTATCAGCATTTTTCTTCCGTTTCCTTCTCGGCTTCATCCATCTATTGCAAACAGGCTTGCCGCCCTTTCACCGCGTTCCGTAAAAAAGGTGCAAAATCAGGCAATTTCAGGTAGGATGGGCGACTTTAGCCTGCGTCTTCCGCCCTTGCAAAATCAGCATTATATCAATCTGCGGCGGCGGTGCGTTTCGGGCTTTCTGAATTTCTGTTTTTACTTTTTGATTTAAGAGAATCGGCTCACAAGGAGGCACAATGAAGCCAGTAAACATCGGTCTTTTAGGTTTAGGTACGGTCGGCGGCGGTACGGCTGCCGTGTTGCAGGACAATGCGGCGGAAATCAGCCGCCGTTTGGGACGCGAAGTGCGCATCAGTGCCGTATGCGACTTGAGCGAAGAAAAAGCCCGCCAAATCTGCCCGTCCGCAGCCTTCGTCAAAGACCCGTTCGAACTGGTCGCGCGTGAAGACGTCGATGTCGTCGTCGAATTGTTCGGCGGTACCGGCATCGCCAAAGATGCGGTGTTGAAAGCCATTGAAAACGGCAAACACATCGTTACCGCCAACAAAAAACTGCTCGCCGAATACGGCAACGAAATCTTCCCGCTGGCGGAAGAAAAAAACGTCATGGTGCAATTTGAAGCTGCTGTGGCAGGCGGCATCCCGATTATCAAAGCCCTGCGCGAAGGCCTCGCCGCCAACCGCATCCGCAGCATCGCCGGCATCATCAACGGCACCAGCAACTTCATCCTCTCCGAAATGCGCGAAAAAGGCAGCGCGTTTGCCGACGTATTGAAAGAAGCGCAAGCATTGGGCTACGCCGAAGCCGATCCGACCTTCGACATCGAAGGCAACGACGCAGGCCACAAAATTACCATCATGAGTGCGCTGGCATTCGGTACGCCGATGAACTTCCCCGCCTGCTACCTCGAAGGCATCAGCAAACTCGACAGCCGCGACATCAAATACGCCGAAGAACTCGGCTACCGCATCAAACTTTTGGGCATTACCCGCAAAACCGACAAAGGCATCGAATTGCGCGTCCATCCGACCCTGATCCCCGAAAGCCGCCTCTTGGCAAACGTCAACGGCGTGATGAACGCCGTACGCGTCAACGCCGATATGGTCGGCGAAACCTTATATTACGGCGCGGGCGCGGGCGCATTGCCGACCGCTTCCGCCGTGGTTGCCGACATCATCGACATCGCACGCCTGATTGAAGCCGATACCGACCACCGCGTACCGCATCTGGCGTTCCAACCCGCCCAAGTCCAAGCGCAAACCATCCTGCCTATGGACGAAATCACCAGCAGCTACTACCTGCGCGTCCAAGCCAAAGACGAACCGGGCACGCTGGGACAAATCGCCGCGCTTTTGGCAAAAGAAAACGTGTCCATCGAAGCCTTAATCCAAAAAGGCGTCATCGACCAAACCACCGCCGAAATCGTGATTCTGACCCACAGCACGGTCGAGAAAAACATCAAGCGCGCCATTGCCGCCATTGAAGCATTAAGCTGCGTGGAAAAACCGATCACCATGATCCGCATGGAAAGCCTGCATGACTGAGCCGAAAAACGAAATGTCCGCCGAAGAGCAAGCCGCGGCGCGTAAAAAAGCGAAATCCAAAATCCGCACCATCCGCATTTGGGCGTGGGTCATTTTGGCACTGCTCGCCGCGACCGCCCTGCTCTCCCAATGCGCCATGTCCAAACCGCAGGCGAAGCAGAACATCTTTGAGTCTTGTGTGAAAAACATCCCCTTTGCCGAAAAATGGCAAAACGATTTGAAAGAAAGGGGCTTGGATTCAAACAACAGCAAACTCGCCACCGATTACTGTACCTGTATGTGGGACAAGCCTTTGGACAAACTTTCCGAAGATCAAATCCGTTCATTGGGCAAACTCAGCCCGCAAGAGCAGCTCGACCTGCTTGGCGGCGCGCAAGCGTTTGAAGATCGCGACAAGCAGTGTGTGGCAGGTTTGAAGGCGGAATAATCCGTTTTTGACATGGCAAAAAGGTCGTCTGAAAAAACTCCGTTTGTTTTTTCAGACGACCTTTTCTCAATATAGGCAGGCATCACGCCGCCCCTTCACGGTATAATCCGCCCCATATCACTTCACAACAAGGAACACACAAGATGGATTGGAAAGGACGCGAACAGAGTCAAAACGTAGAAGACCGACGCGGCAGCAGCGGCGGAGGAGGCGGCGGCGGGAGGACGCCCGGCATCCTCGGTATCATTGTCGTTTTGATCGGCGCTTATTACGGCGTCGATTTGAGCGGCTTGGTCGGCACGCCTTCCATGGGTACGGGTTCAACCCAAACCTCCCAGCTCAAACCTCAAGAAGAAGCCGAACTGAACGAACTTGCCCGCGTCGTCCTCGCCGACACGGAAAAAGCTTGGGGCAGCTATTTCAAGCAACACGGACAAAATTACACCCCGACCACGCTGGTGTTATACAACGGCGGCACATCCACCGCCTGCGGCATGGGCCAATCGGCAATGGGCCCGTTTTACTGCCCGGGCGACCAAAAAGTCTATCTCGACTTAGACTTTTATAGGGATATGCAGACCAAACTCAACTCTGCCAGCGATGCCGCGTTTGCCTACGTCATCGCGCACGAAGTCGGACACCACGTCCAAAACCTGCTCGGTATCCTGCCTAAAGTCCACAGAATGCAGCAACAGGTCGGCAAAAAAGAAGCCAATGCCCTTTCCGTCAAACTCGAATTGCAGGCGGACTGCTACGCGGGCATTTGGGGGCATTACGCCGTCAACAATAATATCTTCAAACCCGAAGACATCCCCAAAGCCATGCTGGCTGCCGAATCCGTCGGCGACGACCGCCTGCAGAAAGACGGGCAGGGCTACGTCGTTCCCGACAGCTTTACACACGGCTCGTCCGAACAGCGCATGGCATGGCTCAAACGCGGTTTGGACAGCGGCGACATCAACCAATGCAACACTTTCGGCAATTGATTGAAAACGCAGTAAATGTTATTTGATGTAACCCCCAAAGGTCGTCTGAAAGCCTTCAGACGACCTTTGCCTATGTTAGAATAAGCCTGTTTTCCATTCACAATCACAAAGGAAACCATCATGGCAAACATTGCCCGCGACATCTTCAAAGCCTACGACATCCGAGGCATTGTCGGCAAAACCCTGACCAACGAAGCCGCCTACCTTATCGGCAAAGCCATCGCCACCCGAGCCGCCGAAAAAGGCATCACCCGCATCGCACTCGGACGCGACGGACGCTTGAGCGGTCCCGAATTGATGGAACACATCCAACGCGGCTTTACCGACAGCGGCATCGACGTCCTCAATGTCGGCATGGTCGCCACCCCCATGCTTTATTTCGCCGCCATCAACGAATGCGGTGGCAGCGGCGTGATGATTACCGGCAGCCACAACCCCCCCGATTACAACGGCTTCAAAATGATGCTCGGCGGCGACACCCTCGCAGGCGAAGCCATCCAAGAACTGCTCGCTCTGATTGAAGCCGACAAACTGACCGCTTCCGATAAAAAAGGCAGCGTAACCGAAAAAGACATCTCCGGCGAATACCACAACCACATCGTCGGCCACGTCAAACTCAAACGCCCCATGAAAATCGCCATCGACGCGGGCAACGGCGTAGGCGGCGCATTCGCAGGCAAACTCTACAAAGGTTTGGGCAACGAAGTGACCGAACTTTTCTGCGAAGTGGACGGCACTTTCCCCAACCACCATCCCGATCCTTCCAAACCGAAAAACCTGCAAGATTTGATTGCCGCACTGAAAAACAGCGATGCCGAAATCGGCTTGGCTTTTGACGGCGATGCCGACCGCTTGGGCGTCGTCACCAAAGACGGCAACATCATCTATCCCGACCGCCAGCTCATGCTGTTTGCCCAAGACGTATTGAGCCGTAACCCCGGCGCGAAAGTCATCTTCGACGTCAAATCCACCCGCCTGCTGGCTCCGTGGATTAAAGAACACGGCGGCGAACCCGTCATGGAAAAAACCGGCCACAGCTTCATCAAGTCCACCATGAAAAAAACCGGCGCGCTGGTTGCCGGCGAAATGAGCGGACACGTCTTCTTCAAAGAACGCTGGTTCGGCTTCGACGACGGTCTGTACGCCGGCGCGCGCCTCTTGGAAATCCTGTCTGCCTTCGACAATCCGTCCGAAGTCTTGAACAAGCTGCCGCAAAGCATTTCCACGCCCGAACTCAACATCGACCTGCCCGAAGGCAGCAACGGCCATCAGATTATCGACGAACTCGCCGCCAAAGCCAAATTCGAAGGCGCGACCGAAATCATCACCATCGACGGCTTGCGCGTAGAATTCCCCGACGGCTTCGGCCTGATGCGCGCGTCCAATACCACGCCGATTTTGGTGTTGCGCTTCGAGGCGGATTCCGACGAAGCCATTAAGCGGATTCAAAACCAGTTCAAAGCCGTCATCGAAAGCAATCCCGCGCTGAAATGGCCGCTGTAAACGGTTAATGCTTTAAAGCTCGAAAGATCGTCTGAAAACCGATATTGCAGGTTTTCAGACGACTTTTTTTATCTGACCATACAAAATTCAGCTTTAGTTCACTCCCCTTCAAATGCCCGCTGCCTTTGCAAAAATATTCTGTACAATTCGGATCATCGGTTATTTTTCAGGCTTGGTCGCAGTATTTTTTTGCCTTCTCCAAACCGTCGGCAGTGATACGCAATAAAACCACCAATTTTATAGTGGATTAAATTTAAACCAGTACGGCGTTGCCTCGCCTTGCCGTACTATCTGTAATGTTTGCGGCTTCGTCGCCTTGTCCTGATTTAAATTTAATCCACTATATTGAAAAAATTTCTTATTTATTCGTGTTTTGCCAATCCGAAAGATGATAGCCATATCGTCTGAAAACACGACTCTATCACCATTTCTCTCCCTTTCCCCAATCCAGAATATAACGAAATCGCATTAAATTAAAACCAAGCATTCTTTCCGTTTTTCAGACGACCTGTTTACAGTATCGCCACTGTTTTCAAAAAAATCACCATTCAACTAAACAATTAAAGCCGCGCAGGCACATGCTCTGCCTCAAGCAGCCGTCCGCACAAAGGAACTGATATGACCCCAGCCAACCCGCTTCCCGCCGAACTTTCCGCACAACTCGCCGCCCTCTCGCCTACACAGCTCGCTTGGCTTTCCGGCTACTGCTGGGCGCAAAGTCAAGGGGCGGCGGGCGGTTTGAGTGTTTCCGCAGCTCCCGCCGTTGCAGCCCCCGCGCGACGCGTGTTGGTCTTATCCGCCTCGCAAACGGGCAATGCGCGCGGCGTTGCCGAATCTTTACACGCCAAACTCAAAAACGCCGGCGTAGAAGCCGTATTGAGCAGCGCGGGGGACTTCAAAAGCAAAACCCTGCCCGATGAAGACATCATGTTATTGGTAACATCCACGCAAGGCGAGGGCGAGCCGCCCGAAGAAGCCCTGCCGCTGTATAAATTCGTCTTCGGCAAAAAAGCCCCCGATTTGGGCAAACTCACTTTTGCCGTCTTGGGTTTGGGCGATTCTTCCTATCCTAATTTCTGCCAAGCGGGCAAAGACTTTGACGCCAAATTCGCCGAACTGGGCGCACGTCGTCTGAACGACTTGGGCATCTGCGATTTAGAGTTCCAAAGCGCCGCCGACGCGTGGATAGAAGCCGTCGTCCCACAAGTTGCCGAGCTTGCCGTGCAAACCGCCGCAGCATCCGTTGCAACACCTGCTGCCCTTCAAACCGCAGGCACTGTCTATACCAAAGACAAACCCTATACCGCCACCCTGTCCGTCCGCCAAAAAATCACGTCCCGCTCTGCCGAGAAAGACGTGGAGCACATCGAAATCGACCTGTCCGGTTCCGGGCTGCACTATCAGGCAGGCGACGCATTGGGCGTACTCCCGCTCAACGCTCCCGCTTTGGTTCAAGAAATCCTCGATTTGCACCAATTAAGCGGCGAAGAAAAAATCCGCCTTTCAGACGACCTCGAAACCGACATCCGCACCGCCCTGACCGAGTCCGCCGACATCACGCAAAACACGCCGGCGCTCGTGCAGCAATATGCCGAGTTGTCCGGCAGCGAAGAACTCAAAACCACAGCCGCCGACAAAGCCCGATTGGACGCCTACCTCGCCGCCACCCCGCCCGTTGGCGTCTTCGCCGCCCACCCCCATCCGCTGGACGCGCAAACCCTGTTCCAACTGTTCCGCCCCCAAACCCCGCGCCTTTACTCCATCGCCTCCGCGCAAGACGAAGTCGGCGAAGAAGTCCACCTGACCGTCGGCGTCGTCCGCTTCGAACACCACGGCAACACCTACACCGGCGCAGCCTCAGGCTATCTGGGCGAACGCCTTGAAGAAGGCGGCGAAGTACGCGTCTTCGTCGAACCCAACCCCAATTTCCGCCTGCCCGCCAACGGCGACACCCCCGTCATCATGATAGGCGCAGGCACAGGCATCGCTCCCTTCCGCGCCTTCATGCAGCAACGCGCCGCCAACGGCGACAACGGCAAAAACTGGCTCATCTTCGGCAACCAACGCCTCGCCGACGACTTCCTGTACCAGCTTGAATGGAGCGATTACCGCAAAGACGGCATACTCACCCGCGCCGACTTGGCATGGAGCAGACAAGGCGAACACAAAGTCTATGTCCAACACAAAATCGCCGAACACGCCGCCGAAGTCTGGAACTGGCTGCAACAAGGCGCACACCTCTACGTCTGCGGCGACGCCACCCGCATGGCACGCGACGTAGAAACCGCCCTGCTCGACGTCATCGAAACCCAAGGCAAACTCAGCCGCGACGATGCCGAAGACTATCTCAACGAAATGCGTGAAGACAAACGCTACCAACGCGACGTTTATTGATACCGCCCCAAACGAAAGGTCGTCTGAAAAGCCCAAATCGGGTTTTCAGACGACCTTTTACCAAATCTTATTCGACGGTTTCAAGTAGCGTCCGTCATCAAACGTATTAATCCACTGCGGCCTTAACGCAATAAAAATAGCGGCGGTAATACCGCTTAAAAACGCCTCCGCCCATGCAATGAGGAAAAACACGGGAAATGCCGTACTCCACAATGCCGTTTCAGGAAAAGCCCGCACCCTGTCCAATATGCCGACCAAAACACCCCCGGTCAGCAGCATACCCGCTGCGGATGCTAAAAAACCATTGACGAAAATGAAGATAAAAATATTGGCGGGAAGCCGGTTGACCCAGGCGCGCGACAGCAAATTGACCGCCAGCGCAGGCAGAAACAACGCAAGCGCATTGACCGGATAAGCCTGCCAATCTGAGCCAAATATCCAAACATAGGGCAAATACAGCAACGCACAGACCCAAAATGCCAGCGGGACACCGAGCATCAAGGCAATCAGGTTGACCGCCAAAAGATGGTAACTCATCCCCGCAAGCTGCCCGCCGTCAGGGGTGGCATTCAAGCTCCAGACCGACGCCAAAATAATCCCTGCCAATGCGGCAGCCGAGCCATGTTTTCGAAAATCACGATAAGCCTTCGGCGCGGATAATGCCAACAATAAAACCAACACGCACCATGCAGCGGCCAAAATCAAACCCGAAAACCATCCCGTTTGGAAAAGCATATATCCTCAATGTTTAAAAAGCGTTTCAGACGACCTGATTATAGTGGATTCGCACAACCGAAAGGAAACAAAGCCTTGTCGGTTTTGTTTCATCCTGAAAAGCGTTAGAATAACGGACTTTGCTTTTTTGACTCGGGAAAATTTCAATATGTTGTGGAGCGTGCTGATTATTATTTTATTGCTTGCCATCGGCATCGTGTTTTTACTGCACAAAAAACAAGAACAAGATTGGGAACGCGAGCTGGTCCGTCTGAAACGCGGCAGGGATTTTGACGAAAATCCGGACGAAGCATACGAATTTGCGGAAGAAACAAAAACCGCAGGCAACAAAACCATCGCCCGCCTGCGTCTTTTGGCTGCGCAACACGACTACAAGAAACGTACGCAAACGCTTTCAGACGACTCCTCTTTCTCTCCAAGCTCGCTGGCGGAGGCTATGGGCGCATTCCAAGTTTCCCCTTCCGTACAAGAAGATGCGGCAGATCCATCGCCCGCATACGAAACGTCGTCTGAAACCGATTTCGAGCCGGAATACCTCCACGAGCCTGAATTTCCCCAAACACCCGACACCCCCCTCCCTAAAGTCCGTCCAAATGCCCACAAACCTGAGCAATATCCGGAAATCGTACCGTTCGAAACGTCCGATACGCCGGAATATACGCCCGGCTTGGTAACGGGTGGCGCTCTCGAAGAGATTACTTTGGAAGAAGCCACCCGCTCTCTGACCGAAGCCGCCGTTCAAGAATGGGAAGAGCATCAAACCGCCAAACAAAACCCCGTTGCCATCACTACTGAAAGCGAACCGGAAATCCGTTTAGTACGGACATCGGTTACACCGATGAAAGGTTTGGAAGTCATTGATTTCAACGACCCTGTCTTACGCCGTACGCGCGAACGTGTCAAATCTTATGTGGATAGCATCCATCTGGAAAAAGCCGGCCGACCCCATATCGAAACGGCACAAACCGCTTTGCGTACTGCCGAACGTGAATCCGTCCCCTCTACGGCCAACTATTACGGTCAAAAAGACGAAATCAACGTCATCGACATCCAAAACAATCTCGCCATGCGCCGTGCCGCTCGCGACAAACTTGCCGCAGCCGTTGCCCCTGTGCGCGGATACCAGCCTCAAATTATTGAAGATGAAGATATTTTTGCCAATCTGAAACTGCCTGCAAACCGCCGCCGCACGCTCAAGCACTCCGAAGCTGCCGCAGAAAAAATAACCCGTCGCCAACTGTCTCAACAAGAAGCAGAAAGTGTTGAACAATCAACGGCGAAACCCACCTCATCCTTTACAGCAAGAAGCCAAGCTCCTGTTCTCAGCCGAAAAGCGGCGGTTCCCGCCAAACTGTCCCGCGCCGTTCGTGAAAACACTTTTATTTCCCGGCCGCCCGCTCCTGACGCAACCGTCATCGAACCGCCTCCCGTACCGCCCGTACCGGCACCTGCGGTCGATATTCCGAAACCGCCCAAATTCGATTTACCCGAAAACAAAATCGACATTCCCGAACCACCCGTGTTCCGTAATCATCCGTCCGTTTCCGTATTTGAGTCGGAAGTTAACGCACACATCAGCAACAATCCGGAAATCTCTATACATGATTACCTGATTCGCGAATCGGCAAGCGACACAATTAAGGACGTTGATTCCGAAACAGACAACGATACCGCGGATGTATTCGGACGCGACCTGCCACACGAGCAAACGTCGTCTGAAAACATTGAAACCAATGAAACACCATGGTTTGACGGCGACGATGATTGGGACGCGGCTTCAGACGACCTCACCGCCCCGCAGACGAACAGCATCCATCTGCCGACTACCGCCCTGCTCCTTCCGCCCCAATTCGACCCGGCTGCCACACAGACCGAAGAAGAATTGTTAAACAACAGCATCACCATCGAAGAAAAGCTGGCGGAATTTAAGGTCAAAGTCAAAGTCGTGGACTCTTATTCCGGTCCGGTGATTACACGTTACGAAATCGAACCTGATGTCGGCGTGCGCGGCAATTCGGTCATAAACCTTGAAAAAGACCTCGCCCGTTCGCTCGGTGTTGCCTCTATCCGCGTCGTTGAAACCATACCCGGCAAAACCTGCATGGGCTTGGAGTTGCCGAACCCGAAACGGCAAATGATACGCCTGAGCGAAATCTTCAATTCACCCGCGTTTGCCGAATCCAAATCCAAGCTGACGCTCGCGCTCGGTCAGGACATTACCGGTCAGCCCGTCGTTACCGACTTGGGCAAAGCGCCGCATTTGCTGGTTGCCGGTACGACCGGCTCGGGTAAATCGGTCGGCGTTAATGCCATGATTTTATCTATGCTCTTCAAAGCGACGCCTGAAGACGTGCGCATGATTATGATTGACCCGAAAATGCTGGAATTGAGCATTTACGAAGGCATTCCGCACCTGCTCGCGCCTGTCGTTACCGATATGAAGCTGGCGGCCAATGCGCTCAACTGGTGCGTCAACGAAATGGAAAAACGCTATCGTCTGATGAGCCATGTAGGCGTGCGCAACCTTGCGGGCTTCAATCAAAAAATCATGGAAGCTGCCGCACAAGGCATGAAAATTGCCAACCCGTTCAGCCTGACGCCTGATGATCCCGAACCTTTGGAAAAACTGCCGTTTATCGTAGTCGTGGTTGACGAGTTTGCCGATTTGATGATGACCGCAGGCAAGAAAATCGAAGAACTGATTGCCCGCCTCGCCCAAAAAGCCCGCGCGGCAGGCATCCATTTAATCCTTGCCACGCAACGCCCCAGCGTCGATGTCATCACAGGTCTGATTAAAGCCAACATCCCGACACGCATCGCCTTCCAAGTGTCCAGTAAAATCGACAGCCGTACGATTCTCGACCAAATGGGCGCGGAAAACCTGCTCGGACAAGGCGATATGCTGTTCCTGCCGCCCGGTACAGGTTATCCGCAACGTGTCCACGGCGCATTCGCTTCAGACGACGAAGTACACCGCGTAGTCGAATATTTGAAACAATTCGGCGAACCCGATTACATCGACGATATTCTGATGAGCGGCACAACCGACGATCTGCCGGGCATCAGCCGCAGCAGCGACAGCGAAGTTGATCCGATGTATGACGAAGCCGTCTCCGTCGTTCTGAAAACGCGCAAAGCCAGCATTTCCGGTATCCAACGCCAATTACGCATCGGCTACAACCGCGCCGCCCGCCTGATTGACCAAATGGAAGCAGACGGCATCGTTTCGCCTGCCGAAACCAACGGCAACCGTACCGTTTTGGCGCAAAGCAGCGAACATTTGGACTAAAGCCACACCAGAGCAGGGAAAAAGCCGATTGCCGTTGCAGTTTCCCCTGATTTTGGTACAATACCGCCATTCATTCTTACACAGACAAGCCGCCGAGATTTAGGCGGCTTGTATTTTTATTTTCATTTTGCGGATTATATTTACCGCATATTTTACTAGGCAAAAGCAGTCCAAACGCTTTTGCGGAGACGACAAACCATGCAAAAAATTCCATTGACCGTACACGGCGCAGAATTACTCAAACAAGAATTGCAACGCCTCAAAAGCGTCGCCCGTCCCGAAATCATCGAAGCCATCGCCGAAGCCCGTTCGCACGGCGACTTGTCCGAAAACGCCGAATACGAAGCCGCCAAAGAAAAACAAGGCTTTATCGAAGGACGTATTTCCGAGTTGGAACACAAATTGTCCATGGCACACATCATCAACCCTGCCGAAATCCACGCAGAAGGCAAAATCGTCTTCGGTACGACCGTAACGCTGGAAGATTTGGAAACCGAAGAACACGTTACCTATCAAATCGTCGGCGAAGACGAAGCAGACATCAAAGAAGGCAAAATCTACGTCGGCTCCCCCATTGCCCGAGCCCTAATCGGCAAAGAGGAAGGCGATGTCGCCGAAGTACAAGCCCCCGGCGGCGTACGCGAATACGACATTATTTCGGTTCAATATATCTGATTGCCCCGAATTGCCTTGATATAAAGAGAACAGAGGTCGTCTGAAAACCAAGAAAAATGGTTTTCAGACGACCTTTTCAACATTCAACCTAATTACTGTTCAAAAAGAACGATAAATCAAAGTTTCAACACAAGACAACTTATAGTGGATTAAATTTAAATCAGGACAAGGCGACGAAGCCGCAGACAGTACAGATAGTACGGCAAGGCTAGGCAACGCCGCACCGGTTTAAAGTTAATCCACTATAATTCCACATTCCTGCTCCCCTACTTTGTTCATCCGCATTCAGTAAAAAAGGTCGTCTGAAATTTTTCAGACGACCTTTTATCAATCAAAATCGGCTCAACGATTATTCAGGCGCTTTTTCTTCGCGCGCAGGAGCTTCGGTCAATGCTTTGATAGACAGACGCACGCGGCCGCGGTCGTCCACTTCCAATGCTTTCACATTCACAACCTGACCGACTTGCAGATAGTCGCTGACGTTGCGTACGCGCTCGTGGGCGATTTGGCTGATGTGTACCAAACCGTCTTTGCCCGGCATCACGCTGACGATGGCGCCGACGTTGTTGTCGAGGATTTTAACCACAGTACCTTCGTACACTTTGCCCACTTCCACTTCGGCAGTGATTTCTTCGATGCGTTTTTTCGCAGCGTCGCCGGCTTCTTGAGTGGTTGCGGCAATAGTGATGGTGCCGTCTTCCGCGATATTGATTTCAGTACCGGTTTCAGCGGTAATCGCGCGGATGGTTTCACCGCCTTTGCCAATGACTTCACGAATTTTGTCTTGGTTGATTTTCATGGTAAACAGGCGCGGAGCGTGAGCGGACAGCTCTTGCGGACCTGCCACGGCGGCTTTCATCTGTTCCAAGATGTGCAGACGCGCGTCTTTGGCTTGCGCCAAGGCAATCTGCATGATTTCTTTGGTAATACCTTGGATTTTGATGTCCATTTGCAGCGCGGTTACGCCTTCGGTCGTACCGGCAACTTTAAAGTCCATATCGCCCAAGTGATCCTCATCACCCAAGATGTCGGTCAACACGGCGAATTTGTTGTTGTCCAAAATCAGACCCATTGCGATACCGGCAACGTGTGCTTTCAAAGGCACACCGGCAGACAGCAAGCTCAAACAGCCGCCGCAGACGGAAGCCATAGAAGACGAACCGTTGGACTCGGTAATCTCGGAAACAACACGCATGGTGTAGCTGAATTCTTCAGGGGACGGCAATACGGCAACCAGTGCGCGTTTTGCCAAGCGGCCATGTCCGATTTCGCGGCGTTTCGGCGCGCCGACGCGACCCACTTCGCCGGTAGAATACGGCGGGAAGTTGTAATGCAGCATAAAGCGGTCGGTGTATTCGCCGGAGAGTGCGTCAATAATTTGCTCGTCGCGCGAAGTACCCAAAGTCGCTACGGCAAGGGCTTGGGTTTCGCCACGGGTAAACAGAGCAGAACCATGTGTACGCGGCAGTACGCCGGTTTGGATGTTCAACGGACGGACGGTGCGGGTATCGCGACCGTCGATACGCGGCTGACCTTCCAAAATTTGGGTGCGGACAACGTCAGCTTCCAAATGTTTGAAAATACCTTTGATTTCGTTGGCAGCCAGAGTATCAGTTTCTTCGGTAATCAGCGCATCTTTTACTGCGTTCCAAGCTTCGTCCAATTTAGCGGAACGCGCTTGTTTTTGACGGATTTTGAACGCTTCTTTAATGGCTTCGCCTGCGATTTCGCGCACTTTGGCAACCAATTCTTCATTGGTTTCAGGCGCTTTCCAATCCCATACTTCAGGGTTTACTTCGTCGGCGAACTCGTTGATGGCGTTAATCGCTACCTGCATTTGGTCATGACCGTAAACGACGGCACCCAGCATCACATCTTCCGGCAGGATTTTGGCTTCAGATTCCACCATCAAAACAGCTTTGGATGTACCCGCAACCACCAAGTCCAGCTTAGATTTAGCCAATTCGGCTTTGGTCGGGTTCAATACGTACACACCGTTTACATAACCTACGCGTGCGGCACCAATCGGACCGGCAAACGGTACGCCGCTCAACACCAGCGCAGCAGACGCGCCCAGCATTGCAGGAATGTCAGAATCGATTTCAGGGTCAACAGACACGACCATCGCTACGATTTGGATGTCATGGTAGAAACCTTCTGGGAACAGAGGACGAATCGGACGGTCAATCAGACGGCTGGTCAGGATTTCTTTTTCGCTTTGTTTGCCTTCGCGTTTGAAGAAACCGCCGGGGATTTTACCTGCTGCGTAAGTACGCTCGAGGTAATCGACAGTCAGAGGGAAGAAGTCTTGGCCTTCTTTCACTTCTTTGTTGGTGGTAACGGCAACCAAAACAACGGTATCGCCCATGGATACTTTAACGGCAGCGGCGGCTTGGCGCGCAATTTCGCCGGTTTCCAAAGTAACGGTGTGATTGCCATATTGGAAGGTTTTAACGTGTTTATCGAACATTTCGTTCCTTTCAGAATGCCGCACGCTAAAACACTAATAATGCACACTAAAAGTGAGAATGTGCATAGTTAGGGTTTCAGGTGTACGGCGGTTGGTAAAAACTATATTTTTCAGACGACTTCAAACAGTCAATCCAAACGCGCATTATAATAGCAAATGTAAGTAAATCCAAGCATTCATGACAGCGAAAGGTCGTCTGAAACATACTTCTGTGTTTCAGACGACCTTTTATCAAATTTATGATTCGTTGGTTAAAAGATTTAATGCTTCCCGATATTTATCAACTGTTTTCTGAATAACATCGCTAGGGACGTCCGGTGCCGGAGCTTTTTTGTTCCAACCGCTTTGCTCCAACCAATCCCGAACAAATTGCTTATCAAAAGACGGTGGATTGGTGCCGACTTGATATTGGTCAGCCGGCCAAAAGCGGCTGGAATCGGGCGTCAGTACTTCATCCATCAAGGTTAATGTACCGTTTTCATCCAGCCCGAATTCAAATTTGGTATCGCATATGATGATACCGCGTGATTTTGCATATTCTGCAGCTTCCGTATAAAGCTGAATGGCTTTAGCGCGCACTTCAGCCGCCAACTCTTTACCGATAATGCGTTCGCATTCTTCAAAACTGATGTTTTCATCATGATCACCGACGGCAGCCTTGGTGGACGGGGTAAAAATCACTTCCGGAAGCTGCTGCGCTTCTTTCATCCCTTCGGGAAGTTTGATGCCGCAGACAGAACCGTTTTTTTGGTAATCTTTCCACCCGCTGCCCGCCAAATAACCGCGCACAATCGCCTCTACTTTGACAGGAGTCAGTTTCTTGGCGACAACCGCGCGTTTCTCGATGGCTTTGGCTTCACGTTCAGGCAACACATCATAAACCGTATCGCCGGTAAAATGATTGGGCATGATATGCGCCAGTTTTTGAAACCAGAAATTGGAAATCTGCGTCAGAATTTCTCCTTTACCCGGAATCGGATTGTCTAAAATCACGTCAAATGCAGACAATCGGTCGGATGCGACCATCAACATGCACTTGCTGTCGATTTCGTATAAATCTCGCACCTTTCCGGAGTAAATCTTTTTCAAGCTGATTTCGGACATTTCAGGTTTCTCCCTTCGCTGACTCGGTTTAAACAGGATTCCGTTATTTTATCCGAATTTGGATTTTTGGGTCAGATTGTTTACAAAATAGGTCGTCTGAAAACGTTTTGCACGGATGCAGACGCTTTCAGACGACCTTATCAATCCTAAGTATAGCTAATCAGAGATTAGATGCTAGGCACTTGGGTTTGTTGTTGGATGCTGTTTACAGCTGACAGAGAGTAGTAATCGCCATGACCGGTTACTTCGTAAGTGCTGCCATCGGCAAACTTGAAGTTTTCGATCTTATGGTTGTTACCGGAGAACCAGTCGTCAATGGTAACAGTGTCACCGCCGCCGACAGATACGGTCAGGCTGTTGCCTGTTTTGCTCAACAACACGTCGGAAGCAGAAATACCTTTGCCGAATTGCAGGGTATCGTTACCGCTTTCGTCTTGGATGGTGTCACGACCGTAACCTTTATCGAAGAAGTAGGTATCGTCGCCGGTACCGCCGATCAGGACATCGTTGCCGATGCCGCCGTCGAGGTAATCGTTACCGTCTTTACCAACCAGGCAGTCATCGCCTGCCAAGCCGTACAGGTGGTTGTTGCCGGAGTTGCCGTTGATATCGTTGTTCAGAGCGTTACCAGTACCGTTGAGATTGCCGGAACCTTGCAAGAACAGGTGTTCAACGTTGTCGGTCAGGGTGTAGTCGATTACTGTACGGACAGTATCGATACCGCCGTTTAAATTACCATATTCGATAACTTCGTCGCCTTTGTGATCAACAAAGTAAACGTCATTACCATCACCACCGCGCATGATGTCAGCGTCGGCACCACCGTTCAAGTAGTCGTTACCGTCACCGCCTTGCAGGTAGTCTTTACCGCCTTGACCGTACAGAGAGTCGCCGTTGTTACCGCCTTGCAAAGTGTCGTTGCCGTCACCGCCGTAAATCACGTCGGCACCGTCGCCGCCATAAATCACGTCTTCACCACTAGTACCGTAAATGGTATCTTTCTTATCAGTACCTACGGTATTGGTCAGGCCATTTTTATCTTTGGTCGAACCATCAACATGGATAATGTTGCCCGGATTTTTGTCGTCATGTCCGTAGGTATTTTGTTGGTTTTGATCATCAACACAATCTTTGCAGTCTTTATCGTTGGGTTTAGGCTGCGGTTTGGGCTGCGGTTGAGGTTTAGGCTGCGGCTGCGGCTGCGGTTGAGGTTTAGGCTGCGGCTGAGGTTGTGGCTGCGGCTTAGGTTGGGGTTGTGGGTGTGGTTGAGGCTGTGGTTTTGGTTCAACCGGTGGGCAGTAAGGATCAACATGCTTTGGAGGAACCGGTTTTGGAGCTGGTTTAGGGTAATAAGGTTTACCCGGATTGCATTTGAAATCAATAATAATGCATTTGTACACGGGTTTCGGCGGAGGGCAGTAGGCGCCATGACCGAATTTGCCGTGAGGCATTTTGAAGCCGTGTGAAGAACCGTAGTTATGGAAACCGCCTTTGTAACCGAAACCGCCATGGCTAGGAGGGCAGTAAGGATTGTAGGGTTTAGCCGGAGGGCAGTATGAGTTGAAGTGGGCTTTAGAAGAATAGCCGCCATAATGATAAGTCATGATAAATCACTCCCAGAATATATGTAATTAAGAAGCATAGGCCTTTTGTCAAAATGCAAACTGATCAAACTGCCTACACTGTTATTCTAGTGATATTTCATGATTAACTGTTTTTCAATTCGCTAACGGTTGAAATTTCAGACGAATGGAAACATTTTTTAAAGCAATCAAATTTAAATTGACACTTTATTCTAATGATAATTCCTTTTTAAAAAACAAGATATTGATTATTTTGTCGAAATAATATTATTTATTTCAACGTACTATTTATTGTTTTTTTCCACAACAGAGATTCCTTTTTTCCCCTTCAAACAAAATTTTTCATCATTCGTCTTATCTTACCACCAAATATTAGCGAGACATTGCAACGATCGTTCCTTACCCCGTTCAAATTTTCCGATAAACATAAGTTCAAAACGGTGAAGGCGTAAAATGCTGTTAAGAGCTGATGTTTGCTCTATAATGATGTCCATCTTGCCGAAACAATATTCATTAAGGAGATATACCATGAGGACTCTGCTGACAGGCTCTAAAGGACAACTCGCACACTGCTTCCGAGACCGACTTCCTGATAATTGGGAGCTGATTGCTACTGACTCCTCTTCCTTGGATATTACAGATGCCGATGCCGTTCGCAATATGGTTCAAAGCTTTCAACCCGATGCAATTGTCAATGCCGCTGCCTATACCGCTGTCGATCGCGCAGAAACAAACGTTCCTGCAGCATTTGCCGTTAACGCCGCAGCCGTTCACAACCTTGCCGATGCGGCACGTTCTGTTCATGCCCGATTTATCCATGTATCGACCGATTACGTTTTCGACGGGACAAGCAAAACGCCCTATCGTGAACATGACTACACCAATCCGCAAAGCGTATATGGCCGCACTAAAGCCACCGGCGAACTACTCGCGCTTGCCGCTAATCCGGAAAGCACAATTATCCGTACCTCTTGGCTATTTAGCGAATACGGCAATAATTTTGTTAAAACCATGCTGCGCTTGGCAAAAGAACGAGACAGCCTTTCCGTTGTCAACGATCAAATCGGATGCCCGACCTATGCGGGGGATTTGGCGCAAGCCATCATTACCCTTTTGCAACACCCATCGCCTTCTAGAGGTATCTACCACTTCGGCGGCAACAAATCGGTTACTTGGTATGAATTCAGTCAAACTATCTTTCAAACAGCACTAAAACATGACAATAATTTCAAAATGCCGCAATTAACACCCATCACCACTGATCAATATCCTCTTCCTGCACCACGTCCCGAGTACAGTATTATGGATTGTCGAAAAATCGAAAACGATTACGGCATCAAACCCTCTGACTGGCAAAAAGCTTTAAACGACATCATCGGTAAATTGGACTAATCTTTACTGAAAAGCCCCTGTTATCAGGGGCTTTTTTATATAAACGTCAAGCCTTACGAAACAGGTATTTAACTTTACACAATTCATCTTTTAGTTTAAATAAAAAACAGCTATCATTATAATCTAACATCTCACAATATATTGAATAAGCGATAAAAGCCCAATAAACAATCAACGACAGGATTATTAAACGGTAAATTTATGATTTTATTCATCTTTCGTTTCGGGATAATCCTTTAAATCACAGAAAGGAAAAATAATGCCACATCGCAGACGACTGGCTATTTACCAAGCCGCAAAACGCGCCTCCTTCACCGGAAAACCGGTTGCTCCAACTACACCCGTAGCCGGTTAAACAAAACAGAGGGGATGATGCTTACCCCTCATGATATTTCAAAGGTTGTCTGAAATAAAAATCAGGCAGCCTTTTATTCATATAGCGGTAGCGTAAGAACAAAATCCTGAAATTCTTTGAAAATTTTTCAGACGAGCTGTTTTCAATTTATCGAAACCAACTTATCAAAACAGAAATACTTTCAGCCGTTATACCCCATCACATTTTGTTTCCAAAAAGGTTTTCAATTTTTCCCCATCCAAAAACCAATGGCAAATTTCTGTTTCGCCATCAAGCAAAACAGGGACAAGTTCATTATATTTTTCCTCCAAGACAGGATCTTCATCAACATCAAGAATTTCCAGCTCAAAGCCAAATCTTTCTTGATATGGTTTAAGCTGTTCGCGCATTTTGTGGCAGAGGCTGCAATATTCGCGAAACATCAACGTCAGTTTCATAATAGACACTTTACTGTAAACGGAAATCGAGATTGTAAGGTATAGCCGATTAACTTCAAAACGGCAGTTCGGCATATACTGTTTTATTTTAGAGTAGATGCAAAAGGTCGTCTGAAACCAAAGATTTTGGTTTCAGACGACCTTGTTTGAATTCTAGATGAAATTAAGACTGAACATTAATACCGGCGGTAATGGTAGTTTGGGCATTGTTGATATTCAGAAACGAAGCAGCCAATTCGCTGCAACACCCACAGCAAGTAGCTACTCCTAATTGAGCCTGCAAATCGCTCATCGTACTTGCGCCGGCGGCGATGGTTTCTTTGATTTCGTGGTCGGTAATGGCGTTGCAGATGCAGACAAACATAATGTGCTCCGTGTTTTCTTTCGCTCAGTATTGATAGTGTGTTTTATTCTTAAACATGAATATAAATAAAAACTGTTTGCATTGCAAGGTTTACTTCTTGGTTTATCTTGGTAATTTTCTATTGAAATATATATTTCGATTGATATTTTATAAATTAACTCATTTTGAATGTTTAATGCCATATCAACAAAAAAGGTCGTCTGAAAACGAAATTTCCGTTTTCAGGCGACCTTTTTCAATAGAATCGTTTAATTCCGCGAATGATGTTCGTCAACGATGTTTTTCAGGCGGATGTTAGCGACGTGGGTGTAGATTTGGGTGGTGTTGATGTTGGCGTGTCCGAGCATAAGCTGTACGGCACGCAAATCGACGCCGTGGTTGACGAGGTGGGTGGCGAAGGCGTGGCGCAGGCTGTGCGGGCTGAGCGAGGTGATGCCGGCGGCTTCGGCGTAGTTTTTGACAATCATCCACGCGAGTTGGCGGGAGATGCCGCTGCGTTTTTGGCTGACGAAAACTTCGTCGCAGATTTTGTTTTTGAGCAGCAGCGGGCGCGATTCGGCGCAATAGCGTTCGACCCAGTAAACGGCTTCTTCGCCCATAGGCACGATGCGCAGTTTGTCGCCTTTGCCTATGGTGCGGATGCAGCCGCGGTTGAGGTCGAGATCACCCAGTTGGAGCTTGACGGCTTCGGTTACGCGTAAACCTGTGGCGTACATGACTTCGAGCAGGGCTTTGTCGCGCAGGCCGTGCGGCGTATGGGTATCGGGCGCGGCGAGCAGGTTTTCGATTTGCGCTTCGGTAATCAGTGTGGGCAGCTTTTGCGTCTGTTTCGGGGCTTTGAGGAAACGGGTCGGGTTGTCCGTCCGACGCTCGGTTTCTTCCAACCAGGCGTATAGGCGTTTGCAGGCGGACAGGGCGCGCGCCTGCGAGCTGTGCTTTTCGTCCGCCACATAGACGGCATCCGCCAAATCGGCGGCTTCGGCATCCAGCCAAGTATGCCCGCCCGCTTCCAAACGCACGGCGATTTTTTCCAGATCACGGCGGTAGCCTTGCAAGGTGTTATGGCTGAGACGGTCTTGCAGCCACAGCGATTCGAGCAGTTTGTCTATGAGTTCGTCGGTCATGAGGTTTTACGGGCAGTCCTAAGATGGGGGTATCGTGGATCGAATATGAATCAGGACAAGCCAACCCTGCCCTGATTGACATCCACTATAAAAGGTCGTCTGAAAATGAAAACCTGCTTGGGCAGAGCCCGCCCTGTTCGTTTTCAGACGACCTTTTGCTGCATTACGGTTTATCGGGACAGCGTTTCCAACACTTCCTGCGCGTGTCCGGCAACTTTGACTTTGCGCCATTCGTGGATGATTTCGCCGTTTGCGTCCAATACGAATGTGCTGCGTTCAATGCCCAAAGACTCTTTGCCGTACAGTTTTTTCAACTTGATCACGTCAAACATTTTGCACACGGTTTCGTCTTTGTCGCTCAACAATTCAAAATTGAAGCCTTGCTTGGCGCAGAAATTCTGATGCGATTTCACGCCATCACGCGAGATGCCGACGACGGTATAGCCGAGTTCTTTGAATTGCGGCAAACGGGCGTTGAAATCCAAGCCTTCGGTGGTGCAGCCGGGCGTGCTGTCTTTGGGGTAGAAATAAACAATCAACGGCAGATGTTCGGCAGAATCGAAGTCGTTGCCGCTGCTTGAGGGCAAAGTGAATCGGTATTGGATCATGATGTCTCCTTTCAGACGACCTAAGACGGAAACGTAGTAGCGGGCAAGGAAATAAAATGAATCCCCAACATAGCCGCTTCGGCGTTTCACCACAATCTTGCAAACTGCGTCAGCGTTCGCTCAAATTCAGATAATTGCGCGTTCCCTGCAAATCGTTCAGCGCATTGAGCAACAGTTGGAAATGTTCGTCATTGCCTTGCAAGTCCAACTCGTCAGCATTGACGGTCAGCAACGGGGAATTTTGATAAAGGTGGAAAAACTGGCTGTATCCCTCGTGTATCCGCCCCAAATAGCCTTCGGGGAAAAGATTGATGATGCCGTCGCCGCGTTTTTGCAGGCGTTTGCGGTTGCCGTCCACGGCGGTTTGCAGGTAAATCACCAAATCGGGCGCGGGATACTGCGGCAGGATTTTTTGTTTCAAATCGGCGAAGAGCTGCTGCTCGTCTTCATTCAACACGACCGGCGTGAAAATCCGGTCTTTTTCCAACAGGAAATCGGCGACGACCATGCCGCCTTGTGCGTATTCGTTTTTGATGATGTCCACGCTTTCGGCTCGGCGCATCAGGAAAAAAAGCTCGGTTGCCAAGCCGTGATGGGAGGCGTTGGCGTAAAACTTCATGAGGAAGGGGTTGTGTTCGGGGTTTTCCGCCAGCGACAGCGCGCTGAAATGTTCTGCAAGGCGGCGGCTCAAGGCGTTTTTCCCGCTGCCGATGGAGCCTTCGACGACAATATAACGGTAGTTCATGGTTTGATGAATGATTTTGTTTTGATATTTTGGAAAGGTGGCATTTTATCAGACCGACGGAGTTTGCCCAAACCTGCCGCCGCCCTTCTTGAAAGGTCGTCTGAAAAAGGAAACTGCCAAGCCATTTCCCTTTTCAGACGACCTCTTGAACCTAGTTGCTTCAAATATAAACTTTGACACGCGATTGAAGCAAACAGATGTTTTTATTTCACCGTCTTGCTTCAAACGGCTTCTTCCAACAGGCGTATCCCTTCATCGCCCAAAGCAGCCGCCAAATCCGCCGCCCGTCCGTGTCCGCCCAAAACAAAATCGGGCAGGATTTCAGCCAGCGGCTTCATCACAAAGCTGCGTTCGTGCGCGCGCGGATGCGGTAGGGTCAGATGCGGGTCGCTGCTGGAAATGCCGTCAAAATCGATGATGTCCAGGTCCAATGTGCGCGGGGCGTTTCGGAACGTGCGTTTCCGCCCGAAATCCGCCTCGATGCGGTTCAACACGGCAAGCAGCGAAACGCCGTCCAATGAAGTGCGGACGGAACAAACGGCGTTGACGAAATCAGGCTGATTGTCGTAGCCGACCGGCGCGGTCAAATATAACGAGGAAGTTTTTTCGATTTGAATCTGCGGATGCGCCTCCAGCGCGGATAAGGCGGCGCGGACTTGGCGGGCAGGTTCGGCAAGGTTGCTGCCCAAAGCGATGACGGCAAAATGGGTTTGCGGCATTTTCAGACGACCTCTTTAAAACGGCAGCGTTTTGGTTTTGGCAAGATAGACGATGCAGCCGACGCAAGCCATCGACAACACATAAATGGCGTAAAACTTCGGCGAACGCGGACGGGAGCGCATCATGACCATGCCCAGCCCGATGTAAACCAGCAGCAGCAGAATTTTGCTGCCGAGCCACGGCGAATTGAAGGGCGAAAAGTGGGTAATCTTCATCAGCCACAAGCCGGTAAAGAGCAGCATGGTGTCGTTGAGATGGGGAAGGGCTTTCCAGATACCCGCCAAAGGTTTATCGGGATGCCGCCAAAGCAGGAAAAAGCGGATATTGAACACCAAAATGGTGATGGTGACGAAAATCTGATGGCTGTATTTTACAAACAGATATTGCATAGCGGTCGCACGTTATTGTTTTTGAAAGAAGCGCCTATTCTACCCCAAACATTCATTCTTGACGTAACTTTTCAAACGCCAACAAATACGGCGGGCAGTTGCGGCGGTTGATAAAACCATAACGCAAAACGGCAAATTCATCCTGCGGCAACCGCTGCGCCCAATCTTCGATTGCCTGCGCTTCATGCTGCCCCGCCTCATGTCCCGGATACAGCACGGCAACCGCCAGCCCGCCCGTTTTCAGCAGCGATAAGGCGGATGTCAACGCGCGGATGCTGGTTGCCGCTTCTGTCGTACAGCTTTTATCGCCGCCGGGCAGCCAGCCGAAATTGAATACCGCCGCGTCCAACGGTTCGCGGATGTGGGTGGCTAGATTTTCATGTCCGTCCAATATCAGTTCCACCCTATCCGCCATGCCCGCTTCTTCCAAGCGTATTCGGGTTTTTGCCAATGCCTGCTCTTGAACGTCAAACGCCCACACTTTCCCGCCGCTGCCAACCGAACGCGCCAGCATCAGCGTATCGTTGCCGTTTCCCGCCGTACCGTCCAAAGCGCGGGTATCAGGTTTTAAGGCTTGTTTGAGAAGCGAGTGTGCAAAAGGGAGGATGTTTTCGAGCTGCATAAAATTAAAGGTCGTCTGAAAATAAAAATACCTTACCGGCCAAGCGGTAAGGTATCAGAATCGATTAATGCGTTACATACATTATTCGGCAGGTTGTTGCACGGTCTCAACTTGAACCGGGGCAGCCGCAGCGGCTTGGGGTTTGTTCTCGTGTTGCAGGCTCACGGCACGGGCAGGAACGATCGTTGAGATGGCGTGTTTATAAACCATTTGGGTAACGGAAGTATTACGCAGCAGAACGACGTATTGGTCAAACGACTCGACTTGGCCTTGCAGTTTGATACCGTTGACCAAATAAATCGAAACCGGAACGTGCTCTTTACGCAACGCATTCAAAAAAGGATCTTGTAACATTTGTCCTTTAGCTGTCATATTCTAAGCTCCATTATTATGATTTTGAAATCGTTTTGAAAACGAACATGAGTCGGATTGTAGACCCGAACGAGAAAAATTACCAACTATTTTTCCGTAAGAATATGCAAACCTCTATCAAACGACGGGCTTTCCAACGATTTTTTACCCGAATGTGTTATACAAATCATTTTAATACAAACGATTTTTACCATAGGGAACAGGTCGGCAGATTTGGATTTTCAGACGACCTTATCATCAGATAAAACATTTTTATTACAATACCTTAGCTAAAATCTTTAAGAGGACTCACCTCCAACCACCCTACTCGTCCCGACTTCAATCTAAAAGGGGCATACCTCGTGGCACGACCCTTGTTCCGTCAGATTTATTTGCTGTACTGTTTTTTCACGCTGACTTTGGTTTTCTTTTTAAAACGGTTTTTCTCTTCCTTGCGGCCTTCGCGTTTTTCGATGCGGTTGCTCAGGCTGACGCGGCGCAGCGGTTTTTTCTTCGGTTTGTCTTCCGCATTTTCATACGGGTTTTCCGAAACATTGTATTGAATCCGCAGCGGCGTGCCTTGCAGGTTGAAGGCTTTGCGGAACGTCTGGGTCAGGTAGCGCGTATAGCTGTCGGAAATCGCGTGCAGCGAATTGCCGTGTACGACAATCACGGGCGGGTTCATGCCGCCTTGGTGGGCATAGCGCATTTTCGGGCGTACCAAACCTGCGCGCGGCGGCTGTTGACGCTCGACGGCGCTTTGCAGGACGCGGGTGATTTTCGGCGTCGGCATCTTAATCATGGCAGCGTTGTAGGCTGCCTGAATGCTGTCGAACAACCCGTCTATACCGCGTTCTTTCAATGCGGAAATGAAGTGGAACTTGGCAAAATCGAGGAAATACAGTTTGCGGGAAATGTCGCGTTTGATCTGCTCGCGCCGCTCTTCGCTGATGCCGTCCCATTTATTGACGGCAACCACCAGCGCGCGCCCTGCTTCCAAGGCGAAACCGGCAATCGTGGCATCTTGGTCGGCGATGTCCTGCTGCGCATCCAACACCAAAACGGCAACGTTTGCCGCTTCAACCGCCTGCATGGCTTTGATAACGGAGAACTTTTCCACCGCCTCATCGACTTTGCCGCGGCGGCGCACACCTGCGGTATCGATGATGGTAAACGGTTTGCCTTCGCGCTCGAAATCGATGTGGATACTGTCGCGCGTCGTGCCTGCCATATCGAAGGCAATCACGCGCTCTTCGCCGAGAATGGCGTTAACCAGCGTGGATTTGCCGACATTCGGACGACCGATAACGGCAAAAACGGGATGTTTTACATCGGCTTCTTCGGCTTCAGGCTCAGGGAAATTTTCTAAAATTTCTTCAATCAGGTAATACACACCGTCGCCGTGCGCACCAGAAATAACGTGCGGCTCGCCCAATGCCAACTCGTAAAACTCGGCGGCAAGCACGGCTCTGTTGCCGCCCTCACCTTTGTTTACCGCCAGATAAACGGGGCGCGGACTTTGGCGCAGACGGTCGGCGATGATTTTGTCTTGCGGGGTCAAGCCGGTGCGGCCGTCCACCAAGAACACGACGGCATCGGCTTCATCGACAGCCTGCAAGGTCTGCTTCGCCATTTCGTGCAAAATCCCGCTGTCCACAACCGGCTCGAAACCGCCGGTATCGATGACGAGATAAGGTTTGCTGCCGATTTTGCCGTGTCCGTAATGGCGGTCGCGGGTCAGGCCGGGCAGGTCGTGCACAAGCGCGTCTTTGGTGCGCGTCAGGCGGTTGAACAAGGTGGATTTGCCGACATTCGGGCGGCCGACAAGGGCGATGGTGGGTTTCATGATGAGGTCTTTCTGTGTCAAGTGTCGGTTCGGAAGCGAACCTGCAACACAAGCAGGTGTTTTCAAAACACGGTAGGTTAAAAAAGATAAGGGGTCGTCTGAAAATAGATTCAACAGCAACAATGGCTTGAGCTGGAATTTCCGTCCCATACAGCCATCTTTGACTTGGGGAACTTGCCTGCGCTTATCAACTACAAATATGGTATGGCGAGTTTCATCCGGCCATAGTTAATGGATTTTACGCAATGAAAAAAATCATCTTAACATCACTATGCATTTTTCTCCCTGTAAATTTCGGGATTGGCTTATTGCTCGGCGTGTATCAAACAGACCGACCACTCAAAATCATAGTCTCATTAATTATCAGCACGCTTTTTTATATCGTACCTATGTATTTTCTACTCAAACGCAAAGCCAAATAATCTGCCTTTTCAGACGACCTGTTCGGCGAATCTTGTCCCTGCATGATGCATATTCAAACAAAAGGTCGTCTGAAAATATAGTGGAACACAATTAAAACAGACAAGGCTTGCCGGAAAGATTCCGACAAGCCACATAGTCTTTCAATTTTTCAGATGACCTTATTTTTGCGAATCCAGCTTCATTTGCAGCAATTCGCGTTCGATGGCGTCTTTAGGCAGCTTTTCCAAAGCCTGCTGATAGCTTTGCGCGGCTTCTTTGGTTTTGTTTTGCGCGGCATAAACATCGCCTTTCGCTTCCAAAAGCAGCGGCTCGAAATCTGCTTCAACTTTCGTATTCAAGGCTGCAATCGCGGCATCGTATTTTTTCTGCTGCAACAGGACGATGCCCAAACGCTGCGCCGCCAATGCTTGAACCAGCGGGGCTTTTTGGTTTTTCAACACCCAGTTCAGATGACCTTCCGCCACATCGTAACGGCGGGCATCATATTCGGTCGCAGCCGCCATCAGCGTCGCTTGCGCGGCGGCAATGGAGTCCGGGTAATTTTGCTGGAGGTTGGTCAAATCGGCATTCACTTCGGCTTGCGAGGCTTTTGCCTGCATTTTATCGACGATTTTCGCCAATACTTCGGCAGCTTCCTGACTTTGCGAGGCTTTATGGCTCTTATACATGGTATAGCCCAAATAGCCCAATGCCGCCGCGATCAGCAGGGCAAACAGCCATCGGCCGGTACTTTTCCAAAAGTATTTAAAATTGTCTAATTCTTGTTGTTCTTCGAGATGGGCTGCCATTTATGCGTTCTTCCATTGTTGTAAAGTGTGGATTAAATCGTCGGCGGCGACGGTTTGCTGACCGTGTGCGCCGTTCATGTCTTTAAGCGTAACCGTACCGTTCGCCAATTCGTCTTGCGCAACAATCAGGGCAAAGCGCGCGCCGCTGTTGTCGGCTTTTTTCATTTGCGCTTTCAGGCTTTGATAGCCGGAATGCTGCATCACGTTGAAACCTTGTGCGCGTAAGGCTTGCGCGTATTTCATCACTTGCAAATCCGCGCCCTCGCCCTGATGCATGGCGTACACGTCAGGCGCGGCATTGACTTCCAGCGAACCGTATTCGCTAACCAGCAGCAGCAGCCGCTCGATGCCCATTGCAAAGCCGATAGACGGAGCGGGCTTGCCGCCGAGTTCTTCAATCAAACCGTCGTAACGGCCGCCGCCGCACACCGTCGCCTGCGCGCCGAGTTTGTCGGTCGTCCATTCAAAAACGGTTTGGTTGTAATAATCCAAGCCGCGCACCAGCCGCGGATTTTCAACATATTGAATGCCCAAGCCTTCCAGCATGGCTTTGAAACGGCTGTAATGATTGCGCGATTCCTCGCCCAGATAATCAGTCAAATGCGGCGCGGCATTGCAGATTTCCTGCAAATCGGGATTTTTAGAATCCAAAACGCGCAACGGATTGGTTTTCAGACGACGTTTGCTGTCTTCGTCCAATTTGTCTTCATAACGGGTCAGATATTCGACCAAAGCCGCACGGTGCGCCGCACGTTCTTCTCGGTTGCCCAAGCTGTTGATTTCCAAAGTCAGGTAATCGCGGATACCCAGCTTGTCCCACAAATCCGCCGACATCGCGATGATTTCCGCGTCGATGTCCGGACCTTCAAAACCCAACGCCTCGATACCAACTTGATGAAACTGGCGGTAGCGTCCTTTTTGCGGACGCTCGCGACGGAACATCGGTCCCATGTACCACAGCTTTTGCGGGCTGTTGTACAACAGATTGTGTTCGACCACCGCGCGCAGGCAGGACGCCGTACCTTCCGGGCGCAGGCTCAGGCTCAAAGAATCGTTGGAATCGGAAAAAGTGTACATTTCCTTGCCGACCACATCGGTTTCTTCACCGATGGAGCGGACAAACAAACCCGTCTGCTCGACAATCGGCGTACGGATTTGCTGATAACCATAAGCACGCGTCCAGCGGCCAACCACATCTTCAAACGCCTGCCAAAACGCAGCGGTCAGCTTGAAATCTTTTTGTTCGACGGGCAAAAGGTCGTTCATGCCTTTGACGGATTGGATTTTTTGTGCCATTTCAAATAGGGATACCGTAATCAAAATAGTCGGCAATTATAGCTGATTTTTAAGGAGTTGTGAGGGTAGTGGCTTGACGTAAAAAAAGTAAAAAGGCCATCTGAAAACATTATTTTACCCCGATTATTCAGACAACCCTCGAACAATCAAATTCATTTACTTATCCAACCTGATCGTTTTCTTCCCAACTTTCGCACAAATTCCCTCCTCTGTACCGCATTGAATCAATTTTCCGTTCTCCACCGCTTTATTAATATCTGCAATCCATTCGACACGCTTAATTTCCGTTCTGGCAGACTGGATCAGATAAATCACCGTACCGAAACACAGCAATCCGGTCAGCGCAAAGACTGCGACCGACGCCCAAACCAGCTTTTTCAAATCCTTTGCCGATTTCTGCTGCCTGCCTTCCACTTCGCGGACGGTCTCCAGCAGCCAATGCCCCGTCGTTTCCAGCCGTTCCGTAAATTTCCCGACCGACTTATCCAAGCCCGACCGCACCGCTTCTGCCGCTTCCTGCCTGATTCTTTCAGCAGAACCATCCAAACGGTTTGACGAAGAATCCAATACCCGCTGTGCCTGCACCGCCAGCTGTTCGGCATTTTTCGCCCGCTTTTCCGTTTGTCCCGCCAAGGTCAGCACATTGGCTGCCAGACGGTCGATTTTCTGTTCCGAACCGTTCATCCTTCCCTCCTAACTGCGCGTCATCCGCATCACGGGCGCATCGTGCTGCATCTGTTCCAGCCGCGCGATTTCCTCCCGCTCCTGCCGTTCATACAGTGCGGCGGCTTCCTGCTGCGTGCTGCGCCCAATGTCGGAAGTGAGCAGGCTGTCCAATGCGGCGTGCATTTTGTCGTCGTCATCCGACAGCAGGGCGGCGAAAGCATAATCGTTGTACTCTTCGATGGATGCGTTTTTGGCCAAGGGGCGGGTGATGTCGACTTCGCTTTTTTCCAAAGATTTTTCTTGTTTTGGAGATAATTGCGGCTGCATATTATGCTCACGGATAATTTTTCCTGCTTTATCTGAATTTAAAAATAAATGCTTAATTTCCAAATAATCTTCTCTTTGACTTCCAGTAAAAGAATTAGGATTAGCTAGAGGATTTTCAGAGATTTTTTCCCATGCCTGAAATAATGGATTTGAGGGATTGGCTTTTATCAACTCAGTAATAACATTAGCTCCTTTGAGAGCGTGTTTATACCCCGACTCTAAATAATCAGGTTTATTATTTTTATTCTTGATAAATCCATCTACCATTTCGGTTATTTCTTGAATATTCTTATATCTATTATGTTGAAGCCCTGTAAGAATTTTACTCCCCAAAAATTCATTTTGATTGTAGACTTTGACATTTACTGTTGCTAATTTTATTTTATCTTCAACCGAAACTTGCTTATATAAATTTGTTTCTTTTAATGGATTAAAAATATTTTGTTCCAATTTTTTTATTTGCTTAATGTCATGATTATGGATAAAAGTAATTCCATCCGAAGAAGCTAAAAATTTGTTTATTTGAAATTTTACATTTCTATCTAGAGACTTTCCTCCTTGGCTTTTAATTTCTTTACCAGTCCTTCCAAGTTCCCTAATAATTTTATCCTCTTGTTCCTTGGGAAAAGATACCTCCTCATTCTTTACCGCCCAATCTTGGTAGGCTCTTACTAAATCTTTAGCTACATCCTTATGTTGTCCCAAATCTGTTTGTATCATGCCTAATGAAAATCCACTGTTACCAACAGGAATCATTCTACCTTCTTTTTCCGTTCCAGTGAACGAAAGCTTATAAGCAACTTCTCGATTGCCAATAGAACCTTCGGAAGTTACTCCAATTGCAAAATAGGCAATTGCCTGGAAATCAGAATTTGATAAATCTTTACTATTCATATAAACATCCTTATTAGACTTTCTATTTTTACTTAGTTAAAGTATCTGATTTGATATATTTTTCACCAACCAATTTATATCTAACCAGTTTTTTATCTTTAAAAATAAAATATTCTTCCTCCTTATCATAGTTAGGACATATAGCCCGCCAATCTGAGTTTGTATTGCAATATCGGACATAAAGTTTATTTCCCTTAATAATGCCTTTTAATTTTCCTGTGTCACCCATTCCCTGCGGAGAACCTTCTGCCCACTCTCCTACTATCATATTTCCACGTTGTTTAAATATAAAATTTCCCATATATTCACGAGAATCATTTGTTGTGTGATAGTACCATTCACCTGAAAAATCAGGTTTTTTCCCTAAGGTAGGTAATGAGAAAACAGATAATAATGTTATTAATAATAATTTTTTAAAATATTTCATATACTTCCTTTCAAAAATAATTCAATACTTTTCAAATAATACTACATCCAGTCAAATAAAACTTACCGATAATCATCAGGACAAGTGAAATCTTACACTCGTCTTTTACGTCGGTTTATACACCATAATACGACAGCCCATAATGTCAGTAGGCCTACCCATATCGGCCAGAAAATAGATAAAATCAGCCATTCGTAAGCAGAACCATATAACGTTTTAAATCCCAATGGTGCTTCTGCCTCTATCATCACAATTTTATTTATAACCATTGGATTGACGCTTTCTACTTTAACATTCCAAATGTTTTTTCCTGATTTTTCTGCGAGTTCAATACAATTTTCTGTTTCAGATAGATTTCTCCAAACTGATTCTGTGTTATACGCAAAGCCATCATCTACAGCTTTCAGAAGACAAATTGGACTATTATTTAGCGAAACAGCAAGCACCACACTTGTTCCTTCACATATAAAGTCTCCCGTCTCATCTGAATGATTGCAATATGCGAAATCTTTATCTGTTTCTTCATTTGAGACACTTCTACGATAACGTAACTTTAATGACGTAATTTCACTGTCAAAAGGCCGCCAAACCTGCCATTGCACTTCCTGCCCGGGAGTCAGTTTTAATTGTGTCCCCGATAAAGAAGAAGACAGTACGCTCAAACTCATGAATGCAGTAAAAAACAATACTGCAAAACACCAAACCTTCCAACCTAGAGTCATTTTAAATTTCACATTTAGTTCCTTTATTCTCAAATCAAACTAACTACATGGACTTATATAATAATGTTTTTCAGACGACCTTTTATCAACAGATAAGCAAGCATTTTGTAAATTGGCACAAAAACTTTGATTTTGAGAAATTTTAGGATATTTCCCTCCATTAAACCGTTTTTCCTGTACTTTTCCGTCAGTTGAAAACAACCACCAAATTTCCTGTCCGTCCTGTGTCAGCATGGAAAACTCTTTTTCGGGAATATGTGGCAGATGGTTTGAAGAAATAAAATCCTCATAAGGTTGGTATGAACTTTGGATACATATGTAGTGTGCATTAGGTGCAACATAAGAAAACGGCAGGGGAGTGTTTTCAGCTTTTTTCCAATCCTCATCACTGATTACGGAAGAAGGGGTGCAACTGGAAAGCACAAATAATGAGAAAAAAGATAACAACTTTTTAGTTAACAGATTTTTAAAATATTTCATAACTGTTCCTGACAATATAGACATTGTTTTTTCGATTCAGCAGCCTGATAGTTGACACTGTTGATCACCATCGCAAGGTCGATGACATCATCCGTAACGCTTGCCGTTCCTCGGTGGGCAACGACGATTTCCTTGGTTCGGAGGTCTTGGTACACTGTGCCTTGGTAATCTGTTACAGGGTTGTTGCGGACGGCCAAGACTTTGTAATCGTTTCCTCCGATAGTGATGGACTCGCCGGGTTTGGTTACCATCCGAGTCTCGTAGGCATCTTTGGCCAAATCAGCCTGCTGTTGTCGGGTAATGCTGCTCATGATGAAACTTCCTCAAGGGTTACAGTTATGGTAAACATTTCTTTATGTTCTTCGGCACTATACAGTTCAGGAGAGGTAATACCGAAATTGACAAAATCCGGAGAAATGGAACCATCTTCCCGTGTAAAATAAGGATATGACCATTTCCAATAATACTTAGTCAATGTTTTTTTCTCCAACAGGTTTCTCATTACATCACTGATGGTAAACCCTGTTTCTTCTTCTTTTCCC
The DNA here is from genome assembly GCF_001814135.1 of Neisseria sp. HMSC067H09. NCBI lineage: Bacteria > Pseudomonadati > Pseudomonadota > Betaproteobacteria > Neisseriales > Neisseriaceae > Neisseria > Neisseria sp. HMSC067H09. Next base: position 37,650 of record NZ_KV814871.1, read on the forward strand.
GTTGCCTTAAACGTTCCACCGAAGCCATCAGGCTTCCAATGGCAGACACCTTCGCCAAAGTAATCTTCATCCTGTACGGCATCAAAATAGAAAGAGGCTTCATATTCATTTTTACCGACTTGACGAAGCGGAATATCGACGTATTTCCTAGGGTGAGACGTTACGCCTTCTATATGATTGATAACATACGAGCAATCCCGTGCCATATAGCGGATATAGGTATTATTCATCGACACCAACGGCCCGGGTGCGTCGTTGATTTTGATTTTAAGGCGGTATGCCTGTTTGGGATGGGGATTTAGCTGGAATCTTGCTTCGGTTTGTTCCTGAATACTCATGCTTTTCTCCGAACCGCCGCAGGCATTCAGGCTGAGTACTGAAAATACGGAGGCGGTTATTAATGTGGTCATCGGTTTCATCGATTTTCCCTTCTTGGGCTGTCAAAAGGTCGTCTGAAAACCAAATACAAGGTTTGAACTGCACCCAAAAAGTTGGACATCCCCTCCAACTCACAA
>NZ_KV814872.1:0-1224 GCF_001814135.1 Neisseria sp. HMSC067H09
GGGGGGGGGATTATCCCAAGCCCCTAAATTACTCATCGATACACCCCAAATCTTTCTTAGGCACACCGTATGAAACAGACAAAGCTACACCCGCAGCCACCCACATTTCTGCACGAGACAAGGCTAAAACTTCAGATCGGAGATCAAAATAAAGCGTATGGAGCAAAATATCATGTTCACGACACTCAACCCGCCAGCCCGCCTTTTCCTGTATTACTTTTGCGCTACGTTGGTTTTTCATGTTTTGACCTTTTTACAACACATAACTGTTATTTGCATTCATGTATGCAATTTTGGTAATTGTATTCATGTATGCAAATATGCACAAGACAAGTATGCTTGTTAACAAGTAAAGCCTTGTTTTATATTTCATAAAAGTTTTAGGAAAAATGACGCATGAAATCACTGAGAATCAAAGAAGAGCAGGAAGAAAGCATTAGACGGCTTGCCATCAATGCCAATAAGAAACTGATACAGCTTGGGCGCGAACCGCTTAAGGACAGCGAGCTTGCCCATATCCTCCTAAACGAAGCCATCAAACGCGCCCACATCGGCGACGACGGCGAAATCACAATAAAGGATTGATGATGTGGAAAAAAGCGTTGAAAACGCTGCTTTTCATCCTTTGCCTGCTTATTAGTTGGTTTGTCGGATACGGATACGGAATGCAAGCAGAATATAATTGCTATAAGGACATCACATCTCCTCATCCAAGAATTTGCGAAGCTTTCACGGGAAAAAACCTTGGAGAACTTGGAGAATTTGAAATCATTGACCTTGAAACTGACGAAAAAACACAGTGAGCCTATGCTCAAATAGCGAGCCTTGTCTAATCATAGTAGTATTTAAATTACATGATTAAACAAGGCTTTGATTTTATTATGTTTACTCAAAAAGACTGGTTAGACTTGGCAAAAGGGCGCTTACGTATCAGATCCGATTATGCACTGTCAAAAAGATGGGATGTTTCAGCGTCTGAAGTATCTCAATACAGACGCGACAGACTACGTTTGCCGCTTGCCGTGATACTTGACATCGCCGAAGTCATGCGATGCGACCCAATGGAAATCATTACCGGACTTGAATACCGAAGATGTAGGGAGCAGGACAGGGAGCGGATAAAATCAGAACATTTCAGGCTAATGACTAAATCTAATTGGTACTTTAAAAATGCAGGAAATTTGCCATACAAAGGCGGACGATAGTCCAAATTCGTATAATGTA
>NZ_KV814873.1:0-704 GCF_001814135.1 Neisseria sp. HMSC067H09
CATCAGCGCCATATGGAGAAAATAAATTTGAAAATAATAAAGCGGATGTATGAATAACACCATATTACATCACATCATAAAGTAAAGTATTTCAGTCAGCCGTAGAGTATTTTACTTACCGATTTTTGTGGAAGCTCGCTTCGTAAGTTCCAGCCTCGCGCTGCGGTGCAAATCCACAGATGGCTAATTTGGGAATAGGCATGCCGAAACGCCGTGCTATTCCCGTTTTTTTTACCATCCGTACCAATATTTTATTGAACAGCATCATTTAGAGCGTTATCAGTTTGGACGGCATAACCATGTTTTGTCTATCCTAAACAAGTTTCTGGACGGGAAAATGTTTGTTTTAATCTTATCAAACGGATTTACACACATAATTTCAAACATCTATCCATTTCCGACCCATTTTTCTGCCATCGCCAGAACTTTCTTTTTTCAAAATAAAATCCAAAAGAAAAAATTCAAAACCGCGAAGGCAGGCGCAGCCTGATAGGTATATGAAACGTATTGTATAGTGGATTAAATTTAAATCAGGACAAGGCGACGAAGCCGCAGACAGTACAGATAGTACGGCAAGGCGAGGCAACACCGTACTGGTTTAAAGTTAATCCACTATATGTTTGTATTCTATGTTTCATTATAGTCAATTAAAATCAAAATAGGATAGTAACGCATCGTCAAATCGGGCGTAATCAGACAATACG